>CANGWC010000015.1 GCA_947457515.1 Silvanigrellaceae bacterium | reverse complement strand
TTAAAAGAATTACTGTTGAAACTAATAATTCTATTGAATACGTATGGTTAGGTCTAACTGAGATCAGACTTAAAATACTTTCTTTCTTTGGAAAAGGAGTCCAATCTTTGTATTCTATAAATACCGGATAGACCCTGCTCAATGTCGGGTCATGGTGCATTTAGATGATTGGCCTATTCATGAATTTGCTAATACAACAATTACTCCGTTTACGTATGCCATTGACAAATGGGAAAATTACTTAAGCAGTGGTTCTATAACTAACGGAACACCTGGTGGATGCACTTTAAATAGTTGTGTTTCAACAACAACTGGGGTTTTGAGCAGTGCATCTGGTCAAACACAAGTTGGAAGTATCGATTGGTATTCTGCTCGAAAAGGTTGTTCCAATAGAACAGCTGCAGGATATACAGGAGCAACGACTCCCAGAACGATTCATTTAGAAACAGAGATGGAAAATTTTGTCGCGAATTATGGGACTCCAGATAATTATTTTTCAGCCTTTGGAAGCCAAATAACAGGAGCTTTTGTAAATAGTGCGATTTCATCAGGATATGGCGGATGTAATATTGATATGAAACATAATTATCAAGATTTAACTTATAATGTTAATGAAAGCTTTGTAACAGGGGATGTGGGAACTCGAAACTGTATTTCTCGTTATGGTGCAAGGGATCTTATTGGAAACTATGCAGAATACATGGATGGGTATTATGAGAATTTGAATAGTACTACGACTCGTCAGAAATCAGTTTATTGGGGAACAGCAGATAGAGTAACGACGGTTATTAATGATACTAATTTAGGGTATTCAATACCTACAGCTGTTAGTACTCTTTATTATGTACAAGATTGGGATTATCAAAATCTTATGCCTAAATCTTATCTTGCTGTAACAACGGCTTCTCCAAATCCTAAATTTTTTATGGATTTAATTTGGTTAGATTCTTCTGCAACAGCTAAGGTAGCAGCTATTGGTTCGGGAGCTTGGTCATATGGGTCTCATTTGGGTAGATTTCATAAGAGTGTGTATTCTCTACCTACATCATCTGGAGCAGATGCCTCAGTTCGCTGTGCTATTATTTCTCCTTAACAAAAAAGAAGACTGATTAAAGTTACAATCTCATTTTTTGAAGTGTCATAAAATCATAAGTATTTAAACTCTAAGTGCTTTAAAGTGTTACCTATAATTTTATTTTTAAATATAGATAAATTCCATCTTTTAATACAAATAAGATAAATTTTTTAGAAAAAATAAATAGAAGAAGTTGAATTTCTTCAAGAATATGTTTAATATCAGCTAAAATAAGTGAGGTTTTCATGTTCAAAAAAAATACAGCAATTTATCTACTCGTCCTATTAGGAGTGGTTACTTTAACTCAGTGTTCAAAAGATGCTGAAGTTGAAGCTCAAGTAGATCAAACAGAACAACCTAAAGAAGAAGCTTCCGTTGATGCTCCTCCTGCGGATGCTTCGGCAATTCCTTCTGATCTACCTCCTGTAGAAGCCGTTGCTGCTCCTACAGATCTTGCTCCTCCAGTTGATGTCGGAATGGGAACTCCTGACGCAGGTGATGGATCCGGTACTCCAGCTGTAGCTGCAGAGCCTGCAGAGTCTACAGGATCACCAGCAAGTTCAGAGAATGTTGTTTACTTTGAATTTGATAGTTTCGGTCTTAAAAGTGATGCACAAGGTGTGCTTAAAGGTATCGCAGAAAAAGTTAAAGCATCTGGAGGTAATGTTCGGTTAGAAGGACATTGTGACCAAAGAGGATCTTCTGAGTATAATTTAGCTTTAGGAGAGAGAAGAGCTAAAGCAGCTAAAGATGGTCTTATTAAATTAGGTGTACCTGCAGGCTCTATCAAAA
Organism: Silvanigrellaceae bacterium; assembly: GCA_947457515.1. Lineage (GTDB taxonomy): Bacteria > Bdellovibrionota_B > Oligoflexia > Silvanigrellales > CANGWC01 > CANGWC01. Next base: position 20,396 of record CANGWC010000015.1, on the reverse strand, counting down.
CAATTAGCTATGGAAAAGAAAAACCTATTGCTACAGGTAATGATGAAGAGAGTTGGGCACAAAACCGACGTGTGGAATTCATCGTACAATAGTAAAATTTTTAGTTTACTTTTCTTATTAACAGGATGTTTCTCCTGGGCGATTAAAGAAGTGGGGAGTAAGTATTCCCCACTGACTTTTTTCTATTCTTCCCATGCTCCATTTGAATTAGGTGAGAATGTATTGGGTTGTATCCAATCATCTCCGTATTTCTTTATCAAAGCAGAACATTCTTCGGAAGAAATGATTTTTTCTCAAAATCATGCTTCTGCCATTACGATTCTCCCGTTAAAACTTTACATAGAACAAAGAAATCATATTTCTTATGTAGGTTATGTTAAAGCAGCTTCATCACAATCAGTGATCATTGCCTCTTACATACACCCTTTGAACTCTTCTATGAGGATAGGTTTCTCTTCTCCCGATGATATCTTAGGATTTGGAGCACCGTTTCTTTGGTTTCAAAAACAAGGTTGGAGTCCTAAAGAATCTGTTTTCACAGGAAGTTATTTAAAGAATTTAGAATTATTAGAAGATCATGAAATAGACAGTGCTATCTTACCAGATTCTTTTATTCAAGAAAATAAGTTACCTCAAGGGATTCACACAACATCAGTGGTTCTGGATATCCCTTTAGGAGTTCTTGTGGCAACATCTCAAGTACCACTTCAATATTATCAAGGCATTAGAGATATTTTTAGTCAATGCACTTTAGAATTCAAGGTTTATTCAGAATCTTTATCTGCCGATCTGGATAAAATTTTCCTTTAAAGTCAAATAACTGGTTTTTGATTCGTTCCTTTAAGTTATATGCTAACAACATGCAAGTAGGAAATGTCGTATTTAAAAAAACCGGAGAACCCGCGCTTGTAGAAGCTGTGGATTCTAAGGGAATTCAACTGAATGAATCTACGGAGGCTATTCAGAAGGCACATCCTTTTGGCATACGTAACGGTTTAACTCCACAGGAAAGAACAGAGTTTTCTAAAACACTCAGTTCAATTCAGGATCAAGATAAGAAAAAAGAAGTTAACTCTCTTTATGCACAAATGAAGAGTTATGAATCTAAAAAAGTTTCTCCTCAATTTATGGATTATCTTAAGGGTGAACTTCTTTTTCGAATGAATACTTACGGAGTTAAACCAGATCATCTTAACCTTCCTCTAGAAACCATAGAGGATGCAATCAGATGAAATTAAAAGGAGTACTCATATGGTAGCACCAATTGTTCCCAATAAAGGCACACACGTTCAGATTGGTGATTATGTCACCAGAGCTGGAATTTATACGAAACCCGGTGTGGTCACTGAGAAAAAAGAAGATGGTACTGTTATTATAGATACCAATCCTGAACAGATCAAAAAATATCATCGGCATTCCAATACTTCAGGTCTAACTCTAGAAGAAAAAGAAAGATTTAATGGGATTATGGATGAAGTCATGGCAGTTGGTGTTCCTGTGGATCGTATTCAGAATCTACAACTGAAAATAGATGCTTTAAAAGCTACTGGTCAAAATAAGAAGATTGTTCAAAGTTTGAATAATGAACAAGCTCAATTGATACGGTTAGCTAAAGAATTGCCTAAAGTTTTTGCTTATGATGTTGAGAAATTAGGCTAGATCTTGAATTTTAGATTCTAGTTTAAGAGCATCTAGAATACCATTCACAAAAGAATAAGAATGTTGAGCACTGAACTCTTTAGCGATATTAACTGCATCGTTAATAATGATATTTTTATTGGCATCTTTTCTCACAAGCATTTCTCCAATGCAGGCTTTTAAAATAGCCAGATCAACTTTATTCATCCGAAAGATCTTCCAATGTTTAGAATATTCTTGAATTAAAGACTCTATTGAAGAGTTATTCACAATGACTTTAAGAAGAATATTTCTCATATGAGGAAGACATTCTGGTTTGATCTGATCTTGAGTCCAGAAAGTATGAAAAAGATTTTCATCCCAGATCCAAGTTTCATTGATTTCCATTTGATAAAGGAACTGAACGTTTAAGCGACGGACTCTTTGTTGTAGTGAGGATTCTAACATATTAAGTCTCTTATAGCTCTGGCAGCTTCTTCCCCTTTATTGCCGGATTTGCCTCCGGCTCTTTGAAAGGCTTGCTCTAGAGTATGACAGGTTAAAACGCCTAAACCAATCGGTTTCTTTGCTTCAATCTGAATATTTTGAAGACTTTGGAAAATACAGTGAGCCAGATAGATATGATGCTCTGTTTCACCTTGAAGAATCAGTCCTAATGTGATCAATGCATCATGCTTATCAATGACTTTGGAACAAAGGTAAGGGATCTCAAAACACCCTGGAACCCAGTAAATAGAAAGACTTTCCTTAGGGAAAACTCTTTTAGCTCCTTCGAGAAGGGGTTCTGTGATCAGACGGTGAGTTTGAGAAACAACAATACCAATATTCATTTTTTTAGGATCTCTCTTGCAATGATCATGCGTTGAATTTGAGATGTTCCTTCATAGATTTGAAAGATTTTAGCATCTCGCATCAGCATTTCTACAGGATATTCTTGACTATATCCATAGCCTCCATAAACTTGTACAGCATCTGTTGTGACTTTCATAACCATTTCTGATGCCATAAGCTTAGCAATAGAAGCAAAATAGACATTAGGATGACCTTCATCGGACTCAGATCCTGCTTTCCAAGAGAGAATTCGGCTGGCTTCAATATCCTTTGCCATATCAGCTAACATAAAGCTAATGCCTTGATTTTCAACAATAGGTTTGCCAAAAGCTGATCTTTGAGTGGCATATTCAACAGCACATTGGAAAGCTCTTTGAGCTAATCCCACTGCTCCCGATGCAACTGCAGGTCTTGTTTTATCGAAGGCTCCCATGGCTAATTTAAATCCTTTGCCTTCATCTCCCAAGCGATGATTGGCAGGAATAAAGACATTATCAAACGTAACGCCCCGGGTATCAGAGCATCTTTGACCCATGGTTTTTTCTTTTTTCCCCAATTGGATTCCGGGAGCATCTGCGGGAACAATAAATCCTGTAAGGCCTTTAGGGCCTGCTTCTCCAGTACGGGCAAGGACAAAGAACCAAGAGGCATGTCCAGCATTGGTAATCCACATTTTAGATCCTTGGATAACATAGCCATCTTTTTCTTTTTTTGCTGTTGTTTTAATATTTGCTACATCAGATCCAGCACCGGGTTCTGTCACACAATACGATGCCATTATAGCTCCATCTACCATAGGAGCAAGATATTTTTTCCACATTTCACGATTTTCTGATAAAACCACAGGAATTCCAGCAAGTTCGTTAGCAATCGCTGCCGTACTGAATCCAGCACTGCCCATGGAAAAAGCTTCACTTAAAAGGCAATGATCTAAGGTGCCTAAGCCTAAACCCCCCACTTCTACCGGAACAAAACTATTGAGTAACCCTAATTGATGGGCTTTGCCTAAAAGCTCTGTAGGGAATTCAGAGGTTTCGTCTAAGTAACGGGCTTTAGGCCAGACCTCCCTTTCAGAAAACTCTTTTGCAAGTTGAAATAGTTCTTGTTTGTCTTGAGAAAGGCCAAAATTTGACATTGATCGCTCCATGGATGTGCTTCAAAATAATAATAAATTGTTGCTATGAGATTAAAGAATAACGTATGAAAAAAAGCTTTGCAAAATCCCTGTTTTCTGGACATGTAGATACTGTCGCTATCAGCAAGTATCCTAGATTTAACACCCCACAAGAAGATGATTTTCAACTCATGTCCACATCTTTAAAAGGATGGATAGAAAGTAACGTTAATAGTCTTGTTTTAGATGAAGAGAAAAAACTTTCTCAAGAGATTCTGCAGGGTTTAAGGGAACTTGGGATGTTTGGTCTTATCATTCCTGAAGAACATGGTGGATCTCAATTTACTCAAACTCTTTACACTCGAACCTTAGAGCTATTAAATTATTATGATACTTCTGTCACGTTAACCGTAGGAGCACATTCTTCCATAGGTCTTAAAGGGCTCTATCTTTTTGGTAATCCAGAACAAAAAGCTAAGTATATGCCCAAGCTTGCTTCAGGAGAGATGATTGCTGCATTTGCTTTAACGGAACCCACAGCAGGATCCGATGCTGCTGCCATTAAAAGTCGAGTGGAAGTGAAAGACGGTAAGATCACTTTAAATGGTTCTAAATTATGGATCACAAACGGAGGTATTGCTGATTTTTTTACCGTATTTGCTCAAGAAAACATTCAAGGGAAAGATCAGATTTCAGCATTTATCGTAACAAGGGATTTGGGAGGAGTTTCCCATGGTCCTGAAGAACAGAAATTAGGAATCAAAGCATCCAGTACTGTAGAAGTTTATTTTAAAGATGTGATCATCCCCCCAGAGAATCGTTTAGGATCTCCTGGAGAAGGTTTTAAGATCGCTATGGCTATTTTAAATCAAGGAAGACTAGGACTTGCCGGTGGTGCTATTGGGGGAATGAAATCTGTTCTTAATCAATGTTTAGGTTACATTAAAACTCGTAAGACTTTTGGATTAAGCATAGATAATTATGAGATGATCCAAAACCTTATTGTAGACATGGTTTCAAAAACTTATGCATCAGAAGCTATGACTTATTTCACAACATATCTTTGTGACACAAAAGAGTGGGATTACAGCATAGAAGCAGCAATGTGTAAGGTCTACTCTACAGAAGCAGCATGGAAATGCACTGATATAGCTATGCAAATCCATGGTGGTAATGGTTACATGAAAGACTACCACATTGAAAGAAAACTCAGAGATAGTCGTATTGCTCCTATTTTTGAAGGAACAAATGAAATCCTTAAGATTTTTGTTTCTTTATCTGGAATTAAAGAAATTGGACAAGAATACAACAAAGCCAATGAAAATGCTAAAAATCTTATCAATATAGAAGATATCAGTAATCTCATTCGTAAGTTGGGATTTATCACAGAATTTGCTCTTAAAGAGATCAAACATTATGTCAGTCCCGAAAAAGTAGATATTTTTGATGAGACTTTTATAAGAGAACAAGAACGTTTAAATGATGCAGTCTCTCTCTTAAGTATTGAGACATCTCGACTCATTAGAACTTATGGATCTAAACTCATAGATAAACAGATGCAATTAGCTAGAATTGCAGATATTGCAACAAATACTTATATGATGGCATGTGTCCTTGCCCGGGCTCAAGCAAAGAAAAACGATCCTTTAGAAGTCAATATTGTGAAACTCGTGATTCGAAACGCTAAGGTTCATATTAATCAAATGAAAGCAGATATTCGATCGAATACTGATCCTCTTGTGAAAAAGATCTTCCAAAGTATTAAAGACATGGAAAAATATCCGTTTAATCTTTCCTAATAATTTTTAAATCAAAAAACAAAAATAAAAATAGACGCTGTACCTCTTTTCTTATAAAGATCAAAAAATAAGAGATAAAAATTCATATTTAAAAAAGGATTGATCTCATATTTACAATCAAAGCTTTAAAAAGAGAAAAGAAGGTATCCGTTATGGAAGCTATAAAAAATGAGAAATTAAAAGAAGTTGTTTCCTTACTAAAGGGTGGTCAAGAAAAAAATAAAGGCTCTTTCTCTGTAGAGCAGAGTTTTGAACCTTCTCAAATCAAGATCAATGTCGAAGGTCTAGGCGACATTTCTTTACCGCTAGAAAAAGAAACGATTCTCAAACTCATACAAATTTCTTCGGATGCAAAATTTGGGTTGCGAGAGAAGACTCTACTGGATAAAAAAGTTCGTGATACCCAGGAAATCTCTTCTCATAAATTAAAGATAGACATTGATGAAAAGTCTTTAAAACTTATTTTATCTAAAATTCGTAAGGGTTTAGGCTTTCCTAAAGATGCTCAGATCACTTTAGATCTTCATAATATGCTTATTTATGGGCCGGGTCAGTTCTTTGAACAACATCAAGATTCTGAAAAGTTAGATGGTATGGTTGCTACTTTAGTGATGGCTTTACCATTTCCTCATATTGGGGGTGACTTAGTTATTGAACATAATGGAGAAGAGGATATTTTTTCTTCTGAAAATATAGATTCAAATTTAGTAGAATGTGTTGCATTTTATGCAGATTGTAAACATCAAGTTAAAAAAGTAACAGCAGGTTACAGAGTTGCATTAACTTATAATATTGTTTTAAAAAGTAAAAAATTTGTTTCAGACACACTCGTAAATCCAAAACTTCAAAAAGCTGTGAGTGAATATTTCTCTCCACAAGAGATTCCAGAACATATAAAATTAGATACTTTAAACCCAGAATCTATAAAATTAGATAAGTTAAAATCAGAGCCCCTAAAACTCATTTATTTTTTAGATCATGAGTACACTGAAAAAAGCCTGAGATGGGATCTCCTTAAAGGAAAAGATCTCTATAATGTGAAATCTTTTCGTAGTCTTGCTAAAGATTTAGATTTGGTTTCTCATCTTGCATTAGCTCAAATTCATGGAACTTGGGAGGTAGAGGGAAACTATGACGAGGAAGAAGATGACTCTTCAGATATTCATGATCTTTTAGATCATGAAATATCATTATCTTATTGGATAGATCACGATAATCAAAAACTTGATTTTAAAGAGTATGATGTTTTTGATAATGAGGCGTGTTGGACTAAAGAAACAGAAGAGTTTGATCCCTATGAATCTGAGTATGAACGTTATGCCGGTAATTATGGGAACACACTGGATCGCTGGTATCGTCGTGCGGCTATTGTATTGTGGCGTGAGTCTGATTCAATCATTACAAATTTTCAACTCAATTTTAATCAAGCAAAGCAAGATCTTGTGGATCTTACAAAAGTTCCTGAGCAAGAAGAAAAAATTATAGAAATCATTCAAAAAGCAGGAAAATATTTTTATCAAGATCTCTCTGAGAAGAAAAAAGAAGATTTTTTGGATTTTTCAAATATCTGTTTGTACATCAAAGACAAAGAGATCTCTCAATCCATTTTGGCACATTTTGATTGGTTGATCCTAGATGTTGGTATTGAACAAAGATTGTATGAGTTGAAAGAACTCTATGGGATTGATTGGGTTTTTGACCTTATGAGATCATGGAAGGATAAGACAGCAAATCGTTATCGTTACACTTATGCAACAGAACTTAAAATAGATGATATTGATGTATTATGCCATAAGTTTAAAGAAACTGTTCCTTTAGTGGAATTTCTTATCAGTAGTCAAATAGAATATATTTTGGGGAGAGATCAATATTTTAAACGAGAACCTAATTTTTTAGCTCTTAAAAAATCCTTACCTAAAATACAAAAACATATCACTTCTACACTTTTATCATGTTTATTGATATCAGAGTTCTCTTTTATAGATAAGATCATAAACCACATCGTATCAGACGATTTTTTATATCCAACTTTTGCTTTAGCAGATATTTTTTTGGAACTTACAAAGAAAGTTTCTTCAGAAGATATGAAGTATTTTGAAGTCTTAAAAGATCACCTACATAAAAATATCATTAAAGAATTGGAAATAGGCTTACAGCCTGAAGATGATTGGTCAATTTCCGGGAAACTGTATTGTGAATGCTCATATTGTGAGACAGCTACAAGTTTTTTAAGATCAAAAACAGAAAAGTCTATAAAATGGCCGATTGCTCAAAAAATTCGGACTCATATTTGCGATAAATTTAGGAATTTAGATTTACCTGTAAAATTTGCAGAAGAAAGAACAGGATCTCCCTATAAACTTATTATGGAAAAAACACCCCTTCTTCATGTAAAGCTAAAGGATAAATTTCTTAAATTGAATAAATATTCTCAGAAATTAGGAATAAATCCTGAGTTATCAAAGGTAGTGCTACAATAATCACAAAAATCCAGATAAGATATCTTTTGATTATGAAATTAAAGTTATGGCCTTTGAACTATTTTATGCTAAAACCTCTGAATGATTCTAAAGGTTCAAGATCTTTCCCATCGATATGAAAGAAGAGTGGACTTAACACTGAAAAATGTGTCTTTTTCTGTTCCTCCTCGTTCTATGCTTGGGATTATTGGTTCATCAGGTTCGGGTAAATCCACCATGATGAGATGTATTAATGGGTTAGAGACTCTTAATGGAGGAACCATTGAGTTCCAAAATGAGCCTATTCAAAATCTTCGGGGATCTGATTTGAGGCGGGTGCGGTCTCATATGGGGATGATTTTCCAGAATTTTTGTTTAGTTCCTTATGCTTCTGTCTTAACCAATGTATTATTAGGTAAAACAGGCATTTGGCAAAATCGTTTTCTCGGAGGCCTATTCTCAAAATGGCCCCAGGAATGGATCCAAGAAGCTCACCAAGCTTTAGAAAGAGTGGGTTTGGCTGAAAGAGTGCATGATTCTGTTCAGCATTTATCTGGGGGTCAACAACAAAGAGTTGCCATTGCTCGATGCATCCTCCAAAAACCAGAACTTTTATTAGCCGATGAGCCAGTTGCTTCATTAGATCCTATTTCTAGCCGTATGGTATTTGAATATCTTGTTGCTTTAAATCAAGAATATGGAATGACAGTACTTTGTAATGTTCACTCCTTAGAATATTTAAGAACCTATTTCCCCACCTGTTTAGCCTTAAAAAAAGGAAAACTACTGTATCAAGGACCCACTGCAGAACTCAGTGAAAGTATGATTCGTGAGATTTATGAAACCTGATTTAAAAACTTTTCGTCGTGGTATGAAATTATTAGCTTTTCGATGGATTTACTGGGTTGTCCAGGGATTAATCATACTCAAGATTTGGAATCATTTTTCGACTTATTGGTCAGTTCCAGTATGGAATACAACATATATCCTGATTTTATCCTCTATTGTAGGAATAACTCTTCATTTTACTCAAAAACAGTTCAGTTATTTTTTAGGAACACTGATCCATGTCAAAAACCGTAATTACTGGAAGTGGGAAGACTGTAAGTGGGAATTTTACATAGGGTTTCTCAATATCTGTACGGCCTCACTTCTGAGTTTAAAATTAGAAATATTTCGTATATTTAGCATTCAAGGACTGAATATTCTTGGAAATATCAGTCATCAGTTACTGTGTGGAGTTCCTGTTGTCAGTCATTTGATGTCTTTAGGATCCCAGTGTGATCTGACTCCATGGTCTTACTATATTTTTACTTTAGATAAGCTTTTTGAAAGTATAGCTTGTGCTTTTATGGGGACGCTTCTGGCCTTTCCCATTGCGTTTATTCTAGCTTTCTTCGCAGCCACTAATCTCACTCAACATTCTAAAGCATTAAGACTTTTCTGTGGGGTACTTCGATTTGTGATGAACGTTGTTCGTTCGATTGAAGTACTTGTTTGGGGAATCATGATATCAGTCTGGGTAGGTATCGGTCCTTTTGCGGGGATGGTAGCTCTCATGATTCACACCATCGCTAGTTTGACCAAACAATTTGCAGAAGCCATTGAAAACATCCCTAACGGACCCATTGAAGCCCTTCAAACAACAGGAGCTCATCCTTTAATCGTTCTAGTCTATGGCGTAATCCCTCAAGTTTGGATTTCTTATGTTTCCTTTACCGTTTATCGCTGGGATATTAATCTACGTATGTCCACAGTTGTAGGGATTGTAGGAGGAGGAGGAATCGGAGGATTACTTTTCCAAGAAACAGGTATGGTACATTGGACGAAAGTGGGTTCATTAACTTTTCTTATCTGTATAGCTGTTTGGTTATTAGATACGTTTTCATCGAGGCTGAGGAGAGCAATTAATTAAGTATGAAAATCATTTTTCCATTTTTATTAGGTCTATGTTTATCTACAACTCTTTACGCTGTATCCATTGAAATCAATTCTGAAATTATAGAAACAATGACAGCACCTTTAATCCGAGATTACATTAAAGTGGATATACAAAGATGTTTTAAAGAAGCTTTTCGTCCGTTACTTAATTCTCACCAACCAGGCGATCGAAACAACTTTAACCCAGGCCATCTCACAGCATCAGCTCTGATTTTTAACCCTACGGAAGACAAAATTCTTTTAATACATCATAAGAAACTCAACCAATGGGTATATCCTGGAGGTCATTATGATCAAAAAAAAGACGGAGATGAACATTTTCTATTGAAAACAGTTATCAGAGAAATCAAAGAAGAAGTAGGAATTGAAGAGCTAAAGCTGATTCCATCAAAATGGGGAGCAGCATTCCCTCATTTTTTTCAGGTATTTCCCATCGGCCCATCACGACATATATCTCAATCGGAACCGTCTCATTATCATTTTGATGCCGCTTTTATGTTTAAAGCTTCAGAAGAATATCCTTTTGATAAAATCCATGGCACTTTTTGGATGAGTTTAGAGGAATTACTGTCTCAATATCAAAATCATGAAGCACTTAAAGATGGTATTTCATTAGACACCTGTGCTCTTTGTTTAAAAGGCCATCAAATATTTAAAAATTATAGAAACCAACTGGGCGAATTGATTAAATCTGGATTATTCCAGTGGTTCTAAATCAAAAAGAAATCATCATTAATGAAAATACGATTGAAAGTTTCTTAATTCCTACAACAGAAGATTATTTTAAAGTGGATGTGAAAGGTTGCATTAATGGAACAGGCCTACTGACTACCCAGGAATTTCATGTGTTATTGAAAGATCCTAATGTGGGAGATCGTAAATTCCATCCAGGTCATCTCACCACATCTTCGCTTATACTCCATCCTGAGGAACCTAAAGTTCTTTTAATACACCATAAGAAGTATAATGAATGGCTCTATCCCGGAGGACATGCAGATAAGGATCCTTTTCTTTTAAGATCAGCATTTAGAGAATGTCTAGAGGAAACGGGTATTCAAGAAGTGAGACTTATTCCTTCTTTAAAGGGATCTTATTTGCCTCAATTCTTTCAAGTCTTTCCTATCCCGGCGCTTAAAGATGAAGGTACACATTATCATTTTGATTCAGTGTATCTATTTCAAGCTATGGATCTTAAAGATGTCTCTTCATTATCCCATGAGATTAAAGGTATAGCTTGGTTTGATTTAGAAGATTTTAGAATTCAATATGAAGAACAAGAAGTTTTTAAGAATGGGATCTCTTTAGATACATGCGCTTTATGTCTCAAAGGCTATCAGCTGTATACATCTTACAAAAACTCTCTCAACTCTTTACTATAACTCTCATTATCTATGGATGTATTCATTTATGGTTACATCCTCCCTACTTTCAGAAACCTCCACAAGTTAAAGAGCTTTCTCAACATAAAGTTATAGAATTTCCCGGATGTCTTTTAAAAGAAAAAGATTATCAAAAAGAGCATTTCCCTTTAAAAGAGGTTTCTTTACTTTGGAAACAAAAGTTTTCTTTGAAGCAAAGTAAGACTAAAAATATTTGTTTTTTTGAAGAAACCAAGGTTTTGGTAAATCAAGATGATCTTCATAACAAAGTGACATTTCTTTTTTTAAGACCGGGAAATATTCAGGGAATGATCCAAATGGAGGGGAAAGTCTGGTTCTTAGAATTTCATATTAGAACTCCTGAAAAATCAAGAAAACTTTTAGGATGGTCTACTCAAAAATAATCATGAGAAAAGTAAACGCCCCAACTGATTGCATCAAAGAGGAGAACTTTTTATGATAATCGGAAATGCTCATATTTTTACTTCTCAATGCGTGCCGTTTTTTAGCCGGTGCGTCAGGCCTAGACTCTCAATTTTATTCTTTCACTGGAATCCAGGGAATCACGTATCAAAGTGATGGAACGTTTCTTTTAAAGTGGAATCCCATTGCAGAAGATGGCACTCGTTACTTTGTTTTTGCTAAGAAAGATGGCCAAAACTATGATTATAGATTAGAAGCTGCTCTAGGTGAGTCATCATCATCTTTTTTTAACACTCCATTTCTGACATTCAATAAAACAATTTGTTTTAATGTTCGATTCTATTCTCAAAGTTTATCTATTTTAGATAATAATACTTATGAAAAATGCTGGACTCATTTTGATTATCCTTTTCAAGGAATCGATGATCTGAAGAAAACAGAAGCAGGAGAAGCTCTTCTCACTTGGACTCCTATGACAGAGCAAGGAGTCACATACCAAGTTTTTGAAACGAAAACATCGGGGACTTATGACTTTACGTATCCTTTAGCACATACGGATAAATCTTTTTGGATCACTCCTTTTGCGCCAATTGATCAGGTGAGATGTTATAATGTCAGAGCTCAATTTAATAATGCTCAAGATACAAATCTTAAGGAGAAATGCACATCTGTTTTAGATATCACACCGTTTAAAGGAATTGAGAGTGCAACATCTCCTGCTACGGGCTCAGTTCTTGTTTCATGGACAGCAGCTAAGACGGCTGATGTTAAAGGTTACCGTATTTATCAGGGTTCACAATTTGAGACTTTAATTGCAAATGTAGACGCTACAACAACAAGTTTTACAATGTATGCACTGCCTGTAGGAGCTTCTTTATCCTATGGGATTAGAGCATATGATTCCTATGGAAATGAAGATGGTAATACCAGCACATTAAAAGTCACTGTTGGTAACTTTAAGCCACCACAGTTTGCGGGAATCGTCAGTGCTGTTAATAGTGGAACAGCTGACGCTCTTATTACGTGGAATCCTGCTTATGAACCTGTCAAAGAGTATCGAATTTTTGCAGCAAGCTTTGAAGGTGGATCTGATATCCCTACAAATATTATAGATTATTTTGATTTTAATAATCCTTACGCTACGACCCCCGATGGGAATCAAAGCACATTAAGACTCACAAATATTGGGGATGATCTCACTCATGTGTTTTTGGTGAGAGCTGTGAATTTTAGTCAGATCATGGATACTAATACTGTTACAGCATCTGTGACGATACAAAATCTGGGAGCACCTACTTTTGGAGGTCCCACTTCAGCAACCCTTGTAGGGGGTAAAGTTCAGATCAATTGGGCAAAACCTGTTGGTCAGGTTTCACAATTTATATTAACTCCAGTACCTGCAATTTTAGGATCTCCTTATACTTTCAGTGCCCGGGATGGCCAAGGTAAGATCAAAACACAGTTTACTATCTCTGCATCCCCGGCAGGATCTCAAAATTATACTTTTACCCTAAAAGCTAAAGATAGATACGGAAATATAGATACAAATATTAGAACAGTGACTTTAAATACTGGGGATGTCACTCCACCTGCGCCTCCTAATATTCTATCGGCAATAGGTGTGGAAGAATCACAGATTCGTATTCTTGTTCAAAATAACATAGAGACAGATTTCTCTAAATATAATGTTTACAGATCTACAGCTACTGGCAATATTGCTTTGAGTGCAAGTAGCACAAGAATAGGAACACAAACACAGCTTCTGATTACAGGATTAAATGCAAAACAAAATTATAAATTAGGAGTTTCATCTGTTGACACTGTAGGTAATGAATCACAAATTATTTTTACTGATGCTAAAACTTTAGACACAACATCACCTGATTTCACAGGGATCACTTCCTTTGACATCAATTCCTCAGATCCTAATTATTTAAGGTTAAATTGGAAACATTCAGCTAGTACAGACATCAAATCATATTATATATTTTTAGGTACAAATACTGATCTCTATACTCAGAATCTGAGTATTTCAGGAGTTCTTCCACCTGGAGTGACTCTATTTAAAGTTCAGAAGCCTTGGAGTCCACCACAAGCTAATCCCTCTATAGGAAATAATATTAGTTTTTCTGGTACAGATTGGGTATTAGATTTAGGAAATAATTTATCAGCTGCTATAGGTTCAACCTACTATGCACAGATTTTTGCTGTAGATGATCAGTTTAATTCCACAGGATCATCTCAATTTTTTAAGACAATACCATCTTTAAGTTATCCTTTAAGTCCTTCTCCTTTTAATGCTGTATGGAATTCTTCATTAGATAGTGTGAATGTCACGTGGACAGATGTACCAGGTGTAGCTCAGTATAGGATTTATCGTAACACTTTAGGTGATAATCAATTTACTTTAGTGGGATTAGTCCCCAGTGGACAAACCAGCTACTTAGATAATCTATCTGATCAAAGTCATGATCTTAAGCGGTATAGATATCGTGTGGCTTCTCAAAATAGCTCTAGTTTAGGAGGACAGTGGAGTACTAATACTGATTTTACAGGATATGTCACAATTCCTGATCGTAATGCACCCTATCAAGATGGGATTCCTGGCGTTTCCTTAAATTCTTCTACAGGAAATATTGATATCACTTGGTCTGGAGCACTTGATCCATCAGGGATCAAACAATATCTCATATCATGTAGAGTAGATGGTCAGATCTATAATCCTATTATTGTTTCAGGAAGTGCGACTTTGGCAAGTCTCACTCAATGTCAAACAGGCGTAAATTCTTTGTCTTTCGCTCTCAATAAAACCTATGATTTTTTGATACAAGCAGATGATATTTTGGGGAATAGAACATTAGGTATTTGGACTCCTACGATCAACTACCGAGATCCTACTTTGCCTATTGTAACGGTAAGTGTTCCAACACCCAGTCCAGCAATCTCTAATCAGGTTGTATCTTTTAATATTTCATCAAACAAAAACAATGTGACTTATAATGTAACAGATGGAACTGTATCTTTAGCTTCAGGAACAATGGCTTTAGCTAATACAATCACACCACTCACTTTCAATACAACCCAACTTTCACAACAGACTTCAGGAAATAAAACCATAACCGTAACAATCATAGATTCATTTGGGAATACATCTGTACCAGTCACACAATCTCTTCAACTCAATCTTCTTCCTCCTGCAACAGTTACGGGGACCAAACTCACTAAAGATCTCAGTACTAAAAGCTATGTTTTAAGTTGGACAAACCCGGTAGGCATTCTTCCTAATGACACGATTATGATTCGTAAGAATCTTTCTAATACCCCTCCATCCAGTTCCACTTCAGGAAATTATGTCACATCAGTAGCATCAAATTCACAAACAGTTTCTATTCCTACGGCATTAGAAACCATTAATAATATCAGTTTCTCTTTATTTGTATGTAATGAATATGGAATGTGTTCCAGTTCTGCAAACAGCGTTGTTTGGACTCAAGATGGGACTTTCTTTAATGATTCAGAGGGAACAACGATGTCTCTTGGATATACATTAAATCCTGGTGGAGGAATTGTAAGAGTTGCCAGTGCTCTCACTAAAAGTTTGATCAGCACTTGGGATGGAACAGCAACAGCTCCTGCAGGAGTTACCGTCCAAGTTGTGGGAGCTTCTCCTTATAATGAGTCTTGGGTAAGTAATCTTACTTACCCTTTTTGGTTTAGAACCTATTATAGAGTCAGCATAGAAAGAACTGTAGATAGTAACTTTGTCTTAAGTCCTATCTATGCCCATGGTAAAGTACCTTCAGGGATGGTTTTTGTTCCGGCGGATCTTTGGCCACAGAATGTTTCTGTATCTGGAGCGATTCCTGCAATCACAGAGTCTTATTCTGCTTCTACTCCTTTTGATTTTGCCATTGATAAATATGAGGTTAAAGATCAAGCCAATGTTTCAGGTGTTTCCGGGACATTTGGAAGTGGTTATACAACTTATCCTAATGCAAATAACGTTGTTTTACAGAGTGCTAATGGAATGCCTGATTATGGAAGTTGGTATGCTGCAAAGCAAGGATGCCTCAATAGAGGTTACGATCCTTTAGCTTCTAATTATGTTTCTACAACAGATCTTTTGATGGGAGCTAAAGGAACTACTCCGGCTCCTAATCCTTACCGTAAAGTCCATTTATCCACAGGTTTAGAGTGGTTTATTGGTGCTTATAATACCAATAATATAGGAGGAGCAACGAATTGTAATATCGATGCAAGAGGTGCTCCTTTATCTGCATCCGATGGAGTGAATAGTACAGTAAATTGCAGATCAGATTTTGGTGTGCGTAATGCTATTGGGAATCTTTGGGAATGGACTGATGACCTTGTCTTAAATGGAGTGAGAGGAGCTGTAGAAGTTGGTTCTGGAACTGGTGGAAGATATCCTACAGCATCCGCTTGGATGATGACTAAAACAGATAATACTTTAAATACAGGTAAATGGGATTTTACTTCTGCATTAAGGATTTCAGAGTCTTCTCAGGTTTTAGATGGACGTTGGTTCTCATTAAAACAGAGCTTTGCAACCAATGAAGGTGGAAGCGGTGGAATTGGATTCAGTGCATATAGAGGGGGTGATTTTACAGGTTACAGTGGAAGGTTTTCTGTGAATTTTTCACGATCTCCCGTAGGATTATTCACCAATGTTGGCGCAAGATGTGCTCTTCAAGGTCCTAGAGTTAAGCCAATATCCGTAAGATTTGCCAGTGAAAGTACTGGAGGTAATGCTCAATTATTTTGGAGTTTTCTTTATGCTGAAGATACAACAACTTTTAAATTAGGTAAGTCCACAACATATACCGATGTCTCCACTTGGGATGGGATTACAAATGTGGGAGGTTTAACCATATCCACAGCTTCTCCTAACTTTGGAGGATCGTGTTCCGCAGCTTATACCCCTGGAATTAATAACGTTTACTCTGGTAAATATTGTGATGCTATCGCGACTCCGACTTATTATAGAGTTTGCGCCACTAATCCAAGTGTTATTGGTGTTAATGATCTTCTCACGGCTTTAGGGAGAACAACCTGTAGTCCTGTTCTTTATTACGATCCAGGTATCACAGATCCTAGTCTTAATGCACTTGCATCTGGTGCCACCGTTCAAGATGATTCCGAAGGAGATTTTTTAAGAACTTATTGGAATGCTCAAACTTCTAATGCTTATGAAACAAGGCTTATTACAAGTAATGATCGAACCAGTGTTCTTCAATGGAATGGAGATTCTGAAAATTATAATTCAGCCACAGATTCCGGAATTACAGTCCGGGAAACGTCCACTCTGATTCCTAATTGCAGTAACGCTGCCTATGATGGTCAAACCGGACAACTTATCACATACAGTCCAGATCCTAGAGTCACGACAACAGGCTATTCTTGCATGAGTTTAGGCTCTTTGCCTCAATGGAGTAAACGTTTCTATAAGTTAGCTATTGCAAATAAAGATGCAAATGGAATTTATGGTCAATGGGTATTTTCTTCCACAAAAGCAGCAGGAAGAGTTCCTCCAGGAATGGTTATGATTGCAAGAGAAGATTGGCCCAATGTCTCTGGTACCGAAAACTATACAGGTTTCCCGGTATGCCATGCGGGAGCCTTAAATCAATATCCTAGGTTAACACTCCCTGCTCATGTCATGACAACCACAGGTTGTAGGTATGATTTTGCTTTAGATAAATACATTCCTTATCTTGATTCAGGTTCTATCAGAACAACTTATTCTACAGAACTCAATATGTATACTGATTTGACTGCTAATAGTATCAATCAAACAGCCACTTTATGGAGTTCTCAAAATCGCTTTTTAACGGGTACTAACTTCTTTGGAAATAAAAGAGCCTGCGATCTGAGAACATCTTCATTAGGTATTCACTATACAGATATTAGTCCTATCGCTTATCGTCGAATTCGTATGTTAACACCCGTTGAATACAGATTAGGAAGATACGGAACACCCATAGGTACAGGGAATAATTATTGTAGTGTAGATAGTCTAAACTCTGTTTCATTAATTCAAACAGGGACACAACCCAGCTGTATTTCTCGATTTGGAGTTTACGATATGGTGGGAGCTAAAGTCTTTGCTGATATGGTGAATACCCCTGCAGGTTCTAGAACAAATACCAATTGGAGACAGTTCTATGGAACGGCTCATTCTACAAATATTCAAACACAAACCGCAGCGATTCCCGCCGCATTTGCAACAGGTGCTGCTTTACAAGCAGCTAATACAGGGATTACGGGATGGACAACTTTATTAGGAATACCTAATGGATACGGGGTATCTACAGCCATAGGTTTTGCGAATATACAAGTGGGATCATTTGTGGGTGGAGAGTTCTACCCATTGAGTTTAGGTGCAGATTACGCTGACACAACCTATCAGAGTTTCAATTTCTTAATAGATGTTGATGCGACATCAACGAGATACACAAGATGTGCTTTAGGGGCTCCTTAATTATTTAGGAACAGCTACAAATTCAATGGCGTTACCTTCTCCTCTTTCAGGAACCATACGTACTGCACTGAGGTAACGAGTGGAACTTCCTGGAAGGAAAGTATTCACACCTTTCAGATCCGCAGAGAAAACAACTTGAGATTGATTAAATTTCTTGATGAATCTATCACGAAACAAAGCACTGAGCTTAGTTCTACGATCATCACCGAAAGCATCTTTAAATTCAGATCTTAAATTATCATCGTTTTTGATTTCTTCTAAAGCAGCTTGAAGAGACTCATTGGTATTATCCATAACAGTTGAAATGAATTTCTTACTTTCTACTTGATTAAAGTAAGCAGGAAGTCCAACGGAGACGGAAAGAAATGCTGATCCTGCAAGAATGAGGACAGGGAGTGTGAATATAGAACTAGATTTTTTGGCTTGAGGTGCGTCTTCAAGAGCTTTTTCTACAACTTTTTGAAACTCTTCTGAAAGTCTCTTGGTTGATTGATTTAGATGTTCAGCACTTCTTATAAGTTCTTCAGCATCTACAGTTTGTCTATTAACGGCTTTGTTGAAATTAGAATTAGCTTCTTCAACTTTGTCATTTACAAGGCCTTTGATAAAGTCAAAAGCTGCTTTTTGAGTTGCTTTAAGTTCTTCTTCTTGCCGAACTTTTTGAGCAGCTTTAAGCTCTTGAGCTTTAGCCTCTGCTATTTCTTTTTTTTGTCTGTTTATAAGAACGGAGTAGGTATTTCCGTTTTGGAGGTTATGTAACCTTACAGTAAGCCGTTCTTTAATTTCAGAATCGTTAATAGAATCTAATTGAGTTTTCACCCAATTTATTTCTTCAATCCAAATATTATATGCAATATCATTGTCTAAGCCTCTATTTAACCCATCATTAAAGTCTTTTTGTTGCTGTTTTTGTTTTTGATCTAAGGTTCCAGTTTCATTAACAGTTCTCAAATACATTTCATTAGTTTCTTTAGCTACTGCTAGATACTTATCTAAGAGATCAGATTGAGATTGAGCTACTGTATTTTGTGTAGTTACTTTTATTTGAGCAGCAACTTGTTGGGCTTCAATAAATGCTGCAAAAACAGAAGTGACTGTTGAAGCTGTATTTGCAATAAAACCATCGCCGGCTGTTTTTAATATGTCAGCAGTTCTAGCAATTTCCGAAGCTGCCGAAGCTACCCCAGCTCCTGCTGTGATTATTCCGCCTGAGAAATCTTTTACAAAATCGCTCATCAGATCAAGTTGAGGCTTGAGTGTTGCCCATGCCACAAGAGTCAGAATAATCCCAGAAGCTGTTAATGCAGCAGGTCCTGCAACTGTATTTCTTAAGTCAGAATCTCTATCTTCTTTTTTTTCTAAAGATTCTTTGATGCCTGTTCCAAAACCTTTTAGCAGAAGTGCTCCGTTAAAGTTAGAATCAATAATGGAACATTCTTCTGATTTGGATGAGGTAGAAACTTTGAATTGAGAAAGTTGAGTTAAAGAAGATAAGTCTTCAGACGTTTCACAGGTTAATGCCACAATTCCAGAACCTGCTTTGAGAAGAAGTTCATTATTTTTAATGATAGCTCCAGGCATTTGAGCCAGGAAAGAACGTTCTTTCTCAGAGGGTGTGTGTATTGTGATATCTGTATCTAAATCAGCAAGAACTAGTTTAGTTTCTTGACCTATTGGGTTCTTTACGCTGACAAAGTTAACACGGGAGGAGTGTTCTGATACTCCACATGCAACTAAGAAAATAAGGGTTGAAAGTTTAATTATATTCATAAGATATCCTATTAATTTTGTGTAAAACCTGCGAATGTTTTTTGAAGTTCAGTCATTACCGCGCCCCAAATATCCTCTAACTCAAGATCCTGTGCTGCAGAATCTAAAGATAGGGGTGGAGGAGGGATGAGAGGTAGATTATTGGGTGGAGGTGGAGAAGGAGCATTTAAATGATTTCCTCCATTTCCTCTCCCGCTACCCATCCCAGATCCATCACTTCCGATACTTGCATCGTTATTTTGAGAGTGAGATGAAGATTGAGCAGTTGTTGTATAAATTTCTTGAAAAACTAAAGGGGTTTCAACATTATGAGGGGTTTCTTGAGGATGGCTTGGATTTAATCGTTTTATCTTTTCAAAAGAATGAGGTGTTGCTAATTTTTGATTGTGTACTTTTAACCGACATTGAGCAGGGTCTATCCGGTATTTATAGAATACAAAGATTGGACTCCTTTTCCAAAGAAAGAAAGTATTTTAAGTCTGATCTCAGTTAGACCTAACCATACGTATTCAATAGAATTATTAGTTTCAACAGTAATTCTTT
>CANGWC010000014.1 GCA_947457515.1 Silvanigrellaceae bacterium | reverse complement strand
TTAACAACGGTATCCAGAAAAAGCTTAAGAGAAATTGAAAATGAAATTAACAATCGACCTCGAAAAGTGTTAAATTACAAAACACCCTCTGAGGTATTCTTCGCTCACGTGAAGAACCTTAGTGTTGCACTTCATGCTTGAATGGGCGATATAAATTAAACCAAGAAACAAATTAATATTTCTTGAATATTTTTTAAAAAACATCATAACAAAGACCTTTGATTAAAAATCAATATAAAATTTTTTAAAATAAAACAATAGTTTTTTGAGATGAAAGATCAATGCGTCTTACACCTCTGGCCTGAAGGACAAGGTTTTACGGTGCTATAGATAAATGATTTCGTAACGGAAGAGGTGTATTACAATGTGAAAATTATTGATCCATAAGCTTTTCAAGATGTTCTATGATCTTAAGATATAATATATAAAATCTGCCAAAATGGGCGGGATACTCTGTGTCAATTTGAGGGAAAATATCATTTAATACGACAGTACTATGCATAGTCTCAATTAAACTATCAGCCTCAGTTATTAGTATATTAAGCTCTGATTGAAGAACTAAAAGATTAGTAGAGCCATCTTCAAATTCATGTTGTAGGTCGTCAAGAGTGGTTTTTAACTCTTCCAGCATGGGGAGAAAACTTTTTTCATGGATGTGTATAATTTGTAATTCTATGTGTCTTTGTTTGTTAGCAGAGTTAGTAGAGTTGTGAAATTCTTCCTTGAGAGTTTGATAATTACTCAATAAACCTTTAGTAGGATTATGGTTATATGACTTTTTTAAAGTTGTATGTATTAATTCATATGATTCAGCCGCAAATATATTTGAGCTTATTAAGCAGTTTAAGGTAAGGGTAACTACACAACAGATAATATTCTTGAGAGTGATTTGTTTCATTTTTTTGAATGAGCCTTTGTTTTATATTTAAAACAATAAAGTTTTGTGTGAATTAAAACTGATATAAAAGTTTTTGCTGTAAAGCAATATCTTTTTAGGTGTAAGAACTTAAGGAGATTTTTTGTCGTATTTCTGAAGCATAAATTTTACAAACTCAGCATTTTTGAGTTGCCTAATACTTGGGATGCCATTGAAATCCACAAAATAGGAATTTTCAAAGATCCGATCGTACATCCGTTGGCCAACTCTATCCACAAGAGATTGATTCCAGAAAGATTCATAGGGAGAGACTTTAGTCACTTGAGGCTCATATTGGATATGAGGAGGGAGATAGTTTGTGGTGAGAATTGTGATCTTATTTTGATTATACCTGACATTAATGATCTCATCTAACTTTTCCAGTTGCCATTCATTTTCAGTTCTGATTTTACCAAATTCATCGATCACAAGAATATCACTGTAGAAAATGGGTCTTAAGATAGAAGCTTCCGAGACTTTCTTTGTGTAGGCCTCTCTTAAAAGCCCTAAGATTCTTTGAAAATCACCAAAGTAAGCCGAAAAGTTTCGATTAAAAATAAGGTATTTAAGGGCTGCTATGGCGAGATAGGTTTTACCTGTACCCACTGGGCCCATGAGTGTAAGAAAAGGCTTAATATGAGCATCTTGAGTGGCCGGAAGAGATTCACAGAAGGACTCAACTCTGGTCTGAGCTTCAAATATTTTTTGAGCTTGGAAACTCTCTAGTTGATTTCCAATTTTTAAAGACAGTCTGTCTAAACTGCAAAATTCAGCATCAAGATATTTAGAGGGGATGCACGCTAAATTAGCTTTATCTATGTTTTTAGAAAGTTGAGTGCAGGAACAAGCGTGCGGGGTGATGTGATCTTTACGGGATTCGAGATCAAATTTTTTAACATGCCCGGTTCCATCGCATTTTCGACAATGTAAAGTGGGATTACAGGAAGGACACAGAGCAAAGGCAGGAATATCAAGATTATAGTCTATAAAATATCCTGTATGTCCATCACAAAGACATTTTACTTTCTTAGGAGAAGGCTCTTCTAAGTCTTTCCATTGAATATGTAATTTCTTAATTCTTTGAAAAATAGGGTTGAGATCATCGATCATGGGAGAATTTTCTTACAATATGTTTATGAAGACTATTTAGATTTTTAGGAAAAGTTTTTCCATGGACTTCTTTATCATAAGCAATTTCCAATAAAAAACCTTTTAATTTAGAAGGAGCAAATCCTAGATTCTCCCACTCAGCTAATGTGAGGAGATCGTCATGGGAAAGAGAGATGCCTTGTCCACGTAATTCACAGAAAAGTTCAACGATTTCTTGAAAAGTATCCGATGTGTCTAAGTTATCTACAGTGTCCAAGGTGTCCACAGGGCTCTCCATTTTTATGGATTAGAAACACTTTAGGAAAGGTTCTGGTCCATTGAAAAACTTACCATGGAAAGTGGGTTGGATGAGAGAGTTTTTTAGTTTTTAGAGAAAGGGGACACGAAATGTCTAGAATTATTGGCAGATATATCTTCAGAGATTCTAAGGAGTCGATTATATTTTGATGTTCTGTCTGTTCTACTGAGACTTCCTGTTTTGATCTGACCTGCATTGACGGCACAAGCAATATCAGCAATGAAAGTATCTTCTGTTTCTCCACTACGATGGGAAAGAACTGTTGTGTAGTTATTTGCATGAGCAATACGAATGGTGAGAAGAGTTTCTGTTAATGTTCCAATTTGATTTGGTTTGATCAAAATAGAATTGGCGATTCCTTCAGAAATACCTCTTTCAAGAAGATTATGATTTGTTACGAAAAGATCATCTCCCACAAGTTGAACTTTATGTCCTAATGCTTTGGTAAGATCTTTCCAGCCTTTCCAATCTTCTTCTTCAAGTCCATCTTCAATACTGACAACAGGGTATTTGGCACAGAAGACTTCATACATTTTAATCAGTTCATCAGAACCTATTTTTTTGTCTTCTAAAGTATAACGACCATCTTCAAAAAATGAGGTTGCAGCTACATCTAAAGCAAATCCTACTTGTTCTCCGGGAATATACCCAGCTGTTTGAGTTGCTTTAACCAAAAGAGACAGAGCTTCTTCATTAGATTTTAAAGAAGGTGCAAATCCCCCTTCATCTCCTACAGCAGTAGAAAGTCCTTTTTCAGAAAGAATTTTTTTAAGAGTGTGAAAAATTTCCGATCCACAACGAAGAGCGTCACTAAAACTTGAGAAACCGTGGGGAACTAACATGAATTCTTGAAATTCTAATCCATTGTTAGCGTGTGCTCCACCGTTGATAATATTCATTAAAGGAACAGGAAGTTGTTGGCCTGTGATGCCCCCTATGTAACGATAAAGAGGGATTCTTAATTCTAAAGCAGCAGCTCTTGCAGCAGCTAGAGAGACAGCAAGAATCGCATTAGCACCTAGATGAGATTTATTGGGAGTGCCATCTAAAGAGATCAAATGAGCATCAATTCCAGACTGATCTCTGACATCAAATTTTTTAATTAGGGAGGGAGCAATAATTTTTTGGATATTTTCTAATGCTTTTGTGACACCCTTCCCCATGTAGACTTTAGGGTTATTATCGCGTAACTCATGAGCCTCAAGAGACCCGGTACTGGCTCCAGAAGGAACAGAAGCAGTTGCAACTATTCCGCTCTGTGTAACGATATCTACTTCTACGGTAGGAAGACCTCGGGAATCTAGAATTTGACGAGAATGGATGGTTTCAATAAGTGACATAAGAACTCCTGGAAATATTTTTTATAACAAAGATCAAAATTTATACAGGAGCTGCTTGACGAAAACCAGATGTAAGCATTAAATTTATTAATAATACGTTTTATGAAAGGAAAAAAAATTATGACTAAGCTAGAGACTGTATCAACAAGTCAACTTGTCGCAACTGTTGCTGAGGGGTTTACACAAATTCCTAAGAAACTTACAAAAGAAATCATTACTGAGTTTTTATCTACGATTGAGCATGAAATCTCTGGTGGTAAGAAATTACGTATCGACAAAGTAGGTATTCTTCAAGTTAAAGATCGTGCTGCTCGTATGGGTCGTAATCCTCAAACTGGCGAAGAAATTAAGATCCCAGCATCTAAGAAAATTTCTTTCCGTGCTGCAAAATCTTTAAAGGAACAACTTACAGGTTCTAAGAAAAAAGTAGCTAAGAAAGCTCCTGCTAAGAAGAAAAAGAAGTAATTAAATAACTTTTAAGTTATTTAATGAAAGAATTCTGAAGCAGAACTCTGGTGAAGACCAACTGCTTCTTTTCTACTGAGTTTCAGCTTTCCTGCACGGTCAATCTCTAATACTTTGACCATGATCTCTTCGCCTTCTTTAAGGTGATCCCAAACATTTTCAACTCTATCTTGAGATATTTGTGACACGTGCACTAAGCCTTCAACTCCAGGTTTGATTTCTACAAATGCACCAAATTCTGTAATTTTACGAACAAGTCCTAAGTAGATTTCTCCTACCTGAGCTTGAGTTGTAAGATAACGAACCATCCGTTTAGCAACTTCAGCAGCAGGTCCTTGTAAGCTTGCTACTGTTACAGATCCATCATCTTTAATATCGATTTTACATCCTGTTTCTGCTGTGATCCGTTTAATGTTCTTTCCACCAGGACCAATCAGATCTTTAATCTTCTCTAAAGGAATCTTCATGAATTCTACCCGGGGAGCTTTAAATGACAGATCTCTAGAGACTTGAATGGTAGAGTTCATTTTTTTAAGGATATGCTGAATGCCTTCTTTTGCCTGAAGAATTGCTTCTTCTATTGTAGGAAGAGGAATTCCTTGGATTTTCATATCCATTTGTAAAGCAGTGATTCCTTTTTCTGTTCCTGCAACTTTAAAATCCATATCTCCAAAATGATCTTCATCACCTAAGATATCTGATAGAATACAGTGTTTCTTTCCTTCTAGAATTAGACCCATTGCGATCCCTGCAACAGGTCTTTTTAAAGGAACTCCCGCATCCATAAGTGCCATGGATGAAGAACAAATAGATGCCATGGAAGAAGAACCATTGCTTTCTAAAACTTCTGATACAACACGGATCGTGTAGGGAAAATGTAATTGATCAGGAAGAAGTGGTCTTAAGGCTCTTTCTGCTAAATTCCCATGTCCTAATTCTCTTCGATTAGGAGCGCCTAATCTTTTAGGTTCTCCAGTGGCAAAACCAGGCATATTGTATTGAAGCATGAAAAACTTTTCTTCTAAGGCAGAAGAAATAGTTTCAGTTCTTTGGCAATCATCCGTTGTTCCTAATGTGACAACTCCTAAAGATTGAGTTTCACCTCGAGTGAAAAGTGCTGAACCATGAGTATTCTTAAGAAGAGAGGTCTCACATTCAATAGATCTGATCTCTTTAAGTTTACGACCATCTAAACGAATTTTTTTATCGATCATGGCTTTACGGATAGAACTTCCATAAACACGGGAAAAAGATTCATTAATTTGAAAGTTAGATTCTTTAGGAAAAGCTTCATGGATGCTTTTTTTGATATCTTCCATTTTTTCTTTTCGTTGTAATTTACTAGGAGTTCCATTGACTTTCATCATATCTGCTTGAAATTTTTTTGTGATTTTAGGATCAAGATCAGATTTTGTTTCAGTTACAGGATATTTTTTGATTTTGAGTTTCTTTTGGATCTTATTTTGGACTTGGCAAAGTTCAGAAATCACTTCACTGGCTTTTGCAAAACCTTCTAAAAAAAGCTTTTCACTGACTTCAGTGGCTCCCGCTTCCACCATATGAAAGTTTTTGCCAGCTCCTGACACAACAAGATTCAGAAGAGAGTCTTCTAGAAAGGATTCAGAAGGATTAATATGAAATTTTCCATTCTTATAACCCAATTGAACTCCGGCAATAGGCCCTAGGAAAGGGATATCAGAAGCATGTAAAGCCAAACTTGAAGCAAGAATAGCTAAAGGAGCTGGGGGGACTTTAGGATCAACAGACAACACATTAATCACAACCTGAGTTTCACATCTGAATTGTTTTGGGAAAAAAGGCCTTAAAGATCGATCAATGAGTCTACAAGTGAGAATTTCTCTTTCTGTAGGTTTGGTTTCTCTTTTAATATAACCACCGGGAATTCTTCCAGCAGAATACATTTTTTCAATGTAATCAATACTTAAAGGTAGAAAAGACATCTCATCTTGAGATCTGAATTTTGACACAGCAGTGGCTAATAGCTGTGTTTCCTGACATTGAATAAAGACGGAACCATTAGCTTGGCGAGCTAATTTGCCCATCTCAATATGAATTGTTTGGTCACCTATGGTGACAGATTCTTGAATAATTTTAAACATATGAAAATTCCTATGAATGAGGGGGTGTCAAATAAAAAAAACGATGGTAAAAGCAAAGAATAATGACAATTTATAAAATTCTTAAGTATCCTCATTCACTCCTTAGAAAGAAGTCAACGGATGTTACTGTATTTGATGCAGGCCTTCAATTGTTTTCCGAAAATCTTTGTGAAACCATGTATGTCTTTGATGGCATAGGCCTTGCAGCTCCTCAAGTAGGCATCCTTAAACGAGTGATCGTGGTAGATGTCAGAAAGTATTTCAAAGACCCTGATATCTGGAAAAAAACCGTTGAATATTCGCTAGATGGCGTTAAAATGGACTGTCCAGATGTTCTGACTTTAGTGAATCCTGTGATCAAAGTTGCTAAAGATACAATTATTTTTCCATTAGATGGATGCTTATCTTTTCCTGGAGTTCCTCGTGCGAAAACAGAGAGATCTGCTTATATAGAGATAGAAGCCTATGACACTCAAAAAAGACTGATTCATGTCAATGGATACGGGATCATGAGTATCTGTTTACAACATGAAATGGATCACCTTGAGGGAGTCTTATTTATTGACAGAGTGCAGGAAGAGGCTTTCTTAGATGAAGAACTTCTTGGTTATATTAAAGACCATGAAGATGAATCAGAAGAAAGAAAAAAGATCAAAAAATACAAGCCTCAAGATGCCCGACGTCTTGTCTCAATATCTTGAGTATACCAAAGAGCATTTTATCTTTTTATGGGAAGAAGAGAATATTCAAGAATTCAAAATTTCTTGGATAAACATTCATACTAAATTTTTTGAAAAAGAAGAAACCTCCTGGGAATCCCCAGATATTTTTAAATATCTTTTAGAACAAAGAAACTACTACCTACAAAGACTCTTAGATTCCTGGAGTTTCTCCAAAAATCCACTCCCATGGCAAAAAGTTAACACAACGCTGCAAAAAATGATTACCCATCACGATGATTTCTTTTGTAGAATCATAAAAGATCGAATGGATGATTATCAACAGACAATACAAGCACTCTTCCATAGGATGAATGGCTTTAAACATTATAAGGAGGCCGCATGGCTCAAGTGAGTATTAATGGGAAAAAAGCTCCCATATATAATGCCATAGGTAACCTCTCACAGCTTATTGATAAGCTTTATGGGCAAGCTCTTAAAACAGGGGGAGCTATCACTCATTTATGGTTGAATCAGATTCCCATGGATCTCGATTCAGATTTATCTTCTATAGAACAGATCACTTATGAAGATAAAATAGAAGTCTCTATAGATTCCCCCCAAAGACTTTCCATAGAATCTTTAGATATGAGTTTAGAATTTTCAAAGCTCTTATTATTTGATGTGAAGCTTGCGATTATCGATCTTTGGGAAGGTAAAAATACAACTCAAGTTTTAAAAACACTCCTCATTGATAGTGATCTTTTTTTATCATTAGCTTCTAGAGCCGTTTCTCTTATGGGCAAAAACCCTAGAGAACTCAGTTTAGATTCTCAAAAATCTTTAGAGAGTTTAGATTTTCTAGGAACAACTTTAGAAGAAGCTATTCAATGCTCCATAATAGATCCTAAAATAGCTGCAGAAGTTCTGGGGACACAAACTCTTCCTCTTTTAGAGAAGTGGCCTCAGGCAGCAGATGTTCTTTTTAGAGATCTAAATTTGCATCAAAGTTAAATTGGCCTAAAGATTTTTGTCTGAGATATTCTAAAGAGAAATCCAAAATATCCCCATCTAAAACTCTTTGAGGATCGTGACTTGTAAATGCAGTCCGGGCATCTTTTACCATTTTATATGGATGCAAAACATAAGATCTGATTTGAGATCCAAAGCTATTTTCTAATTTAGCATCTTCTACAGATTGACGACTTTGTTTTCTTTTTTCCACTTCAAGTTCATAAAGTTTCGCTTTTAAGATTTTAAGACAGGTTTCTCTATTTTGAAGCTGACTTCTCTGAGACTGATTTTGGACAACGATACCGGTAGGAAGATGGGTCATCCTGACAGCGGAATCTGTTCGGTTCACATGCTGTCCTCCGGCACCACCTGCTCTAAACGTATCAATCCTTAAGTCTTTATCTTTAATATCAATTTCGATTTCATCATCTTCCATGAGTGCTGTCACAAACACCGAACAAAAAGAAGTGTGTCTTCTTTGATTAGAGTCAAAAGGTGAAATTCTCACCAGTCTATGAACTCCATTCTCAGACTTCATAAATCCATAAGCCCAATCTCCTTCTACGGTAAAAGTTGTGTGTCGAATCCCAGCAGAATCTCCAGGAAGATCATCAATGATTTCAACTTTCCATTTTTGAAGTTCACAGAATCTTAAAAGCATTCTCAAAATCATTTGAGCCCAATCACAGGCTTCTGTTCCTCCTGCTCCGGCATGAATGGCTACAACAACATTTCTAGGGTCATCAGGGTCTTGTAAAAGAAGCTGTGTTTCTAGTTTGTTTTTGAGAGTTTCACATTTTTCCATTAAAAGAATAAATTCTTTTTCCGATTGAGTATCTCCTTCCAAAATAAATTCTAGAAGAACACTCAGATCTTCTATTCCTTGTTCTAAGGAACTCAGTTCTTGAAGTTGTTGAGATAAATAAGTTTTTTCTTTGAGGATAGAAATAGACTTCTTATCTGTCCAAAAATCAGGATTTTCTGCCAGTGATTCTAATTCTTCTAAACGTCTTTTCTTAACCGGAGTGTCAAAGTAACCTCCGTAATGAGGAAAAAGATTCTGTTAAGGATTGGTATTTTTCTTGATAAGCTTCAGTTGTCATATGTTATTGTCTTTCATAAGATGTATAACGTATATAATTTGTAAGGAATGTACCATGGGATTTAACGCAGCAGAATTGGCAATGATTTTTGGGATTGCCGTACTTCTTTTTGGAAACAGGCTACCTAGCGTAGGCAAATCTGTGGGAGAAGGTATCCGCAACTTTAAAAAAGGTCTAGCTGGAGAAGATGAAAAAGAACCTTCAGCAGAAGAGCCTCCTTCTCAAAATCAGTCAGCAGCTTTAGGTGCTACGACACAACAACCATCCAGTCTTCAATCAGCGGATAAAGTAGTTAAATCTTCCGAAAAGGTCGTAGACGTACACCCTCAGTAGTGAAAGTTCTTTTTGTACTGGGAAAAGGTGGAGTAGGCCGTAGCACTGTATCTAGTTTATTAGGTTCACATTTTGCCAAAAATAATCATAAAACACTTATCATTCAATGGTCCTTTGAAGATCAGATCTCTTCTTTCTTTGGAAGATCTCCTACCCTTTTTCATGACACACAAAATCTAGCTCCTAATCTTTACACTCTCAATTATTCTCCCCAAGAAACTCTCAAAGAATACTTTGCAGATCATCTTAAAATGAAAATTTTCTATGATTGGGTCATTAAAAATAAGCATGTGCAAAGTCTGCTTCAAGCCGCACCAGGTTTACAAGAAATGTTCTTTCTAGGGCGTATCTTTTGGCTTTGTAGTCTCTCTTTAGAAGAAAGAGGGTGGGAGTACGATAAGATCATCATTGATTGTCCCGCTATGGGACATGGTGGTCGCTTATTTCATGTGACCGAAGAGATTTCAAATCTAGGGTTCCCAGGACTTTTAGCAAGAGAATGTGAAAGGGTCACAGGCATGCTTCAAGATCCCAAACTCGTTTCATGGTGTCTTGTCACTTTAGGCCATAGATTAGCCTGGGAAGAAACAAGAGAGCTTCAATCTAAAGTAGAATCAGATCTGAAAAGATCTCCTCAATATATTTTCCTTAATCGAAGTCTCAGTAAAATAGAGAATGAGTTGAGTCAATCTAAAGAATTCAAAGATTCTTTTAAGGAACGGATCCGATGGGAGAAAAAAATCAAAGAAGATTGTCCCCAGATACATTCCATAGATGATGGATGGATCTATCCAAATGATTTTTTCAGAAACCTAAGTTTAGATTTTAGTCTTTAAATATCAGTATTTTAAAGACTGATATTTAGTATTGTTACTTTATATCCGAAAATGCATTTATATAGGTATATGAATGTTTAAAATTATTAAATTTACATCTCTAATCATAGTTTCAATGAATCTGTCTTTTTGCAAAAGTGAAAATAAATCAAAAGTTGATAAGATAACATTGATGCCATTTGTAACTAAAATGCTTAATAAACATGGAATTAAGAAATTACTTAAATACTATGAGAAATATGATGATATCTTGTCAGAAGTTTTTGATCCCGTAACAAAAAATTTAAAAAATGGAAGAGAAATTATGATTCCTAGGTTATCTAAATCTAGTCAAGAACTTTTAGGGGAGGAAGATTGGTTATTTAAGTTTTTAAATCCTAATAGCCCTTGGAGAGATACTTATAAGGGGCTTTTAACAAATAGGCCTATTAGTGAATTTATGGCAGGTAATCAGATTGATTATATTCTATCTGAGACGGTTAAAGGAGATGCAAACTTAGCAGAACTTATTGATTTTGATCGTGCTACTGATCCTATTGGAAACGTTGCTCAAAAATTAGGACTAAAAGCTTATAGAAACACAAGTAACCAATTAGTGACATCAATTAGTATGCCTGATGCTGCGTTATTAAATACAAATATTCGTGACTTTAATAACGAATTGCTTCTTCAGGGAAAGATAGTTGAAAAAGACTTTATATTAGAGTTGCCACCACAAATGCTAGAACGTGAAATACATAGTAGAAATCCTGAAGGGTATCTATCTAATTTTGCGAATCAGGGTATTTTTGAACTTGATCAACGAATAGGTACTCCTTACAACTTATCTAAACCTCTTTATAGAGTTCATCAAATCTTAGGTATTTCTCAGGAGATATATAATCAAAATAGAGAATTAGCGAAACGAAGTGTTCAGTATATTACTTTTATGAAGAGTTATATCCAAAATAAAAGTACAACCAAGCCTCAGAAGAAAATCGCTCAGTATTGTTTAGATGAATTTATAAAAACAATTCAACCTATCATTGATGCAAACTTAAAAAATGCTGGCAAAGTCGAGTATTTTATTACGCATCCTAAAATGGGAAAAGAATTCTTCGCTAAAGATTATATTTTAAAAGAGTATATCAGATCTCTTTATGATAGTAGTTATTTTAATACATCCTTAGATAAAGCATTAAAAAACCTATTCATGTTACAAAAAATGCCGAGTGAATTTCGTAATAAAGATACTGTAAAGACAATACATCGTCAGATAGATCTATTTGCTATGGATCATCCTCAAATTAAAGTTCCTATTATGGATTCTATGGAGAATTCTGAAGATATCTTTGAGAGGTCAGCAAAACGTAAGGACCTTTTAGAACGATCCATTATAGAATCTCGGCAGAAATAATTTAAGATAAATTTTAGCGAGTTTTTTGAATCTGAGAAACTATTCTGTTTTTGCTATTTTTTTAAATTTGGCTTTTAAAAGATATCTTTGTTTTTTAAAGGGAAGTTTAACCGTAATAATCTTTTCTAAAGTTCCATCAGTTTGATGGAATTGAGTGATATTCATCTGTTGGATCACAAGGCCCATAAACCATTGTCTAGGATGAGCAATATGTTGTTTCCAAATGAAATTGAGCCAAGGCCCATGTCCTTCACTATAAAAGTTAAGATCTCCCCATCCCCAGTTTACTATCAGATCAATAGATCCTTTTGAGTTTAAAGTAAATCTATGAAAAGCCTTAAAAACCTGATCTTTTTCACAGGTGTAAACAGGAGTGCCTTCTACTATGGTATGTTCTTTATTAGCCCAACGAAAATCAGCTTCAGCAACACACTGCACCTCTCCAGGTACCTGAGGAAGATCATAAAGAGTAGCGGTACCTTCCCAACGACCAATCCAATTATCTAAGGAGATATCGGGAGACTTTGCAAAAGCAGTGGATATAAAAACAAAAAATAAGATTTGAAAGAATAGAGTAAACATATACGTCCTAAATAATAAACAGTAGAATTTTTAATCTTAATTGGATAGAGGAAAGTTTTGACTTTTGATTTGGAATAATGAATTTTATGAGAAATAAGGTATTTTTTACTTACAGTTCTTATTTTTTTAGCTTCTTTTTACTCTTAGCTTCTTTTAATAGGGTATCTAATAGAGTCTGAGCCTTTTCCTCGTCATCTACAAGATATTCAAGATACTTACGTACTACGTAAAACTTTTCTTTAGCATACTTCAAAGTTTTTATCTTAGTTTGTTTTAAGTTCTTTTTTCTTTCAAGTTCTTCTTGCTCTGTTAAAAGTAGAAGGGCTGCATGGTTTTCTCTTTGGTTAATCTCAAGTTCAGATTCAGTTTTGACTTCAGTGACTTCAGCGGCCTCAACAACCTCTTCAGGCAGGACTAAATCCAAAGATTTTTCTAAAGCTTGTTTTTTACGCTGGAATTCTTCTCTCTCAGCTGCAAATAAAATATTTCGAAAAAATTTTCTTCTTGATTTTAGATTACCTCCTGTGGGATCTTTTTTAAGATAGTCCCTTATGAGGGATAAAGCTGTAAACTTCAGTGTAGGCTTACCAAGAGTGTAATTTTCTAAAAGAGATTTGAAAAAAATAGTTTCACGTTCAGTTAATTTGTTTTTATGTTTTGTTATTATGTTAGTTAGTGCTGTTATTACAAATTGATTGATAGCAGAAACAGAATTATCAGCAGGGTATTTTTTTGTGACCATAGGTAGAATAGCGCTGACACCATTTGTAAATAATCTTACTAAGAGTGATTGATTTTTAGTAAGCAAGGGATCTTGACCTATAAAAGTATTAATCACTGAATCAGGAATTTCTTGACTAAACTCTTGATACTTTAAATGAATTATAAAAAGAAGATCTGGTAATTCCATAAATTTTAGAAGAATAGGATCGATAAGGGCAGGATCTATTTTAGGTTTTCCATTTTTATTCTTCTTTTGAGACCAAACTGATACATAAAGCCTATTTAAAGTATTAAGAGCGTTTGTAAGGTTTTCAGGTAATTCCGCTAACTGACTCAAATCAGCTGAACTTGCAGCAGAGGCAACAGAGTCAGAAGATTTTGGTGGTAAAGTACTGATAGCCATTAATGGTGTAAACGCATAACTTAAAAGAAATAATAGTGTTTTATTTGAATAATTCATAAAAAGACTCCAACACTCACGAAATACACTCTTATGTCAAGTGCTGTCAATCATTATTTTTATAAAACAAAAGATTAATTAAAATTAATTTATTTAAAAGAGTTTATTTATCTGAAATGAATTCTTTAATTACCTGAAAACATTGAAATTTAAAGAGAATATTTTTGGATGAGATTCAGATTTATTCGGAAAGACTGCTGAGTTGTTCTTTTCCCATCAAAGAAATTGTAGTGGTTAATAAAGATTTTAAAGTCATTTTAGCCAGATTGAACATTTCAAGAAGAGGGTATTCAGGATTTTGAGGATGAATGATATCTGGGAAAGAAGTTGCAGTATCTAAGGTTATTTGAACTTGACGAAGAATTTCTAAAATTTCTTCATAATCATCACTTACAAAACTCTCATGAGATGAAATCCTTTGAATCACAGTTCGAAGAGGTGAGAGTTCTTTTGTTGTTAAATGTAAATAACCTATAAAATCTAAAAGTAAATTTAAAGAAGATTTAGAAGTGATAATAGGAGAATTTAAGTCAGGTAGAATAGTACTGGGAGTGGAAATAGAAGGAGCTGTGGCAGCATTTCTAAAATAAGTTTCTATGCCCTTAAAGTGACAAGATATGTTAGAGCTTATAAGATTTTCATAATATTCCTTAAAATAATCTTCAAAAGACCCAGCCATAAGTCCTCCAGAAGATAAACCCATAAATGTCTTTAAAGCAGAAAGTTCTGAACGAAAAATATTAGGCTCACTACGAGTATAGAGATCAGGATAACTGACGAAAGAAACCATTAGGAAATTAAAATAAGGATTTTCTGATTCTTTTGTTAGGTGATCTATTTGATCTATAAGTTGCTCAGTAAAGTTTTTTAAAATCTCTGTTTTTTTAATTTTAGAGTTTGTAAAGTTTATGTCTAGTTGAGTTAAGCTTTTGATGAGGAGATCTTGGCTTCTATCAAAAAAAGCAACATCTAGGGGTTTACCAAAAACCTTAAGAGATAAGTCATGTAACTTAAGGATGTAATCTTTAAAGTTTTCAAAATACTTTGCAAAATCAATAGGGAGTGTAGAAGTCTCAATAAAAGTAACGACTGTATCGTAAAGTTTTGTAGCCTCTGCCTCTATTACTTCTGAAGATTCTAAATCAACATCTGATTGTGCATAAATAGGAAAAACATACAAAAAGCATACAAATAAGATCTTAGGTAGCATTCTTTGAGATCCTCAATTGAAGTGAAAATTTTGGTTTAGATGAGGTTATCTACAGAGAATGGTTTTGTCTAGAATTAAGGAAAGAGAAGATTATCTGCAGTTGGAATTGTTGTAGTGTTAGAACAAGTCGTATTTCCAGGCTTAGGTACACACGTAGGTGCTAACTCATAAGGAGGAAAGGTTCCTATAGTCACTTGAAATTTACGCAGGTACCCAGCCCACTGAAGTTTGTAATCACATGCGAAAACATTACCAGTTGCAGTTCCTGTACAACCAGGGAGTGTTAAGAAGTTATCTTTAAATTCACACGTAATGGAAATAGGAAGGCCAGCTGTGTTTATAGGATTGCCTGATGCATCTTTTCCAAGGTCGAAACTTAAGTTGTATTTACCTCCAGCGGCAGGCGGTGGTGTAACAGTAAGTTTGATAGTAAGTGGTGGTCGAGTTGGCGTAGAATCAGGTGCACTTGCTGGAGCTGAAGACTTTGTGTCATTAGCCCCAGGCGTATCTACAGTAGCAGATGTTTTAGGAGTTGCAGGGTGGCAACCTAGAAGTAATAAAAGAATAATCATATTGCATTCTAACATTTTTAGGGTAAAGGGGAAATTGAAAGGAAATTATCTTGACTGAGCTTTGTTTTAAGGTAATTCACTTCTTTTTTAAGAGCTTTTAAAGCAGCGGGGTAGAGTTCTTTTTGAAGATCCCAGGGAGTGCTTAAAAGATATCTCATACGGATGAAAGAAAGGGGAGGTTTAGACCAACCTCTTTTAACAAGTTGATAGTGAATATGCATGAAAAAAGGTTGATAATGATACTCTTTCATCCAATCAATAGCACTATCTGTTAAGTAACGTATATGATATCCAAAGCTATCAAAAACAATAGAGTGTGAAAATTGATTTAAGCCTAAAGAAACAAAAGAGTAGTTCTTATTCTCTAGATCTTTCAGAAAACTTTGTTCACTTGAAGGTAATTTAAATGAGGAAAGGTTTTGTGGATCTAAAATAGAGTGTTCTAAGGTTTCGTCAAATTTATCATAAGTCACTTTAATATATGAGGGAGGAGCAGGTGTTTCCTCTTCTACCTTCCATTCGCCTATTCCATAGATACAATTAGAGGAAATAGTGAGTTTTTGTGGCCAGGGGCGAATAAAGATCCATTGATGGATCCATGGCGAAGGAGGAGTGGGCAAAAATCCTATTTTTAGCATTCTCTTAAGAAACCGTGGGAATGAGAAACTGTCATATTCTTCTACAGATCTGAAAAGAAGATTATCTTCATTATCTCTAATCTTAAGTTCACATGATTGATTTGAATTTTCTAGAAGCTGGTAATTAAAGTGTATTTTTTTTTTGATAAACGAAAATAAGTGAGAATTCTTTAATTTTAGGCTCAGCTCTCTACGGGGAGAGATTTTGTAGGCAATTAAGGATTCTCGTCTTTCATTCCAACGATCGGATGTGATTTCTTCGGGAGAGAAAGAAGGAATATAAGGAAATACTGAATGGAAAGATCCTGATAAATTCTTTTGAGGATAGGGGTTATTCAGTGTGATTCGATCAAAAACAGGAAGAATAAATCTTGAAACAAATGTGTATCCCAAAATACTTACAAGACAGATGAAAGTGATGAGGATCTTCCGGGAAGACTCTTTCAATAAAGAAATATTTTTAGGATAAAAAAGCTTTTGTAACCAACGGGGTCCCCAACCAAAATAAGATAAATGCCTACGCATTTTAAGAATATTGAGACGTCTTTTAAAAGCTTCTTTTTTATGTGGAAATAAAAAGATCAGAATAGAAAAAACAAGCCGTTTTAAGAAGAGCATGCTTTTTCCCACTCCAAGGGAGAGAGATAAGAAGTTCCCCATTTTTTACAGACAAGACCAGAAGCAATATTGGCGTATTTAACACTTTCTTTAGGATCTAAGTGTAAACCTAATGCTAGGAAAGCAACCATTGTATCTCCAGCTCCGGAAACGTCAGCTACTTCATGATGTGTAGCTTCAAAGTGAAAAAATCCTTCATGGTTAACAAGAGCGACTCCTTTTTGAGAAAGGCTAACCACAAGGTTTTTGACTTGAGACTTTTTGAAAACTTCTAAGCATAAAGTTTTAATGGCATCAAATTCAATATCAACAGGAAGTGAAGAATGATAAAAAGCTTGCCAAGCTTCACTGAGATTAGGTTTTAAAAGAGTTGCATTCCGATAAATAGAAAAATCTACAGATTTAGGATCTATAATCGTAGGGATATTGGTTTCTATGACTTTTCTGACAAGAGATGGAGTGACCACTCCTTTTCCATAATCAGATAAAATAATAGAATCAAAGCGTTCCTTTTGAAGCCAATTCAATACAAAATCTTCTTCTGTGGAAGATAAAGGAGCAATGACTTCGTGGTCTATTCTTACGATTTGTTGAAACCCTGCTCTAATACGCTGTTTTAAAATGGTAGGAAGAGAACTAGGAAAGATTCCTGATGAATTGATATGATTTTTGTCACATAAATTGATAACATTTTTTCCGTGAGAATCTTCACCCACTCTTCCCGACAAATAGGACCCTGCACCCATGGATGCTAAATTCATTGCCACATTAGAAGAGCCTCCTAAACAGAAACTTCTATTTTTTTCAAGTAAAATAGGGATGGGGGCTTCTGGAGAGATGCGGGATACAGTACCATCAATATATCCATCAAGAATAATATCTCCTATGACACCAATTTTTAAATTTTGTATGTTTTTTGTAATGGGGTGCATATTCGTTCCCTTGTATGCATTAGATTATTCAAAAAACTGCATTCAGGCTACTGATAAGTTCGAAAAGCTTGTCAGAAGAGAACTCGTTCATATTCCTTATAAACTTCATGAAAAAATTTTAAGCTTAAGTAACTGGTGTTTAATAGAGGATAAACAGCCTTTAAATGATTTTTATATTCAAAGCTCAGATCTGATGGAGGGATACAGTTTTGAAATCGAAAATCTCATTCAAATCGAAAAGAACTTTAAATCTAAAGTCTATTTTGAAATACGAAATCAAAAAGCTGATGGAAAAAAAATGTACAAAGGCCTGATGAAGCCTTTAAAACTTAACTTTACTTATGATATTTGGGAAGATCAAAAAACTCAAAATTCTGTAAATAACACTCAGATCATCTGCCCGGAAGAATCTATTGAAATGGCTCAAAAATGGACTTTAAAATCATTAGGAGAAGCTAAAGTTCAAAATTTTATCTATGTTTTTAAAGATCCAGGTAAACAAAAAATCATGAGAAATTTTTTAAATCGGTTGATAGATAATACTTTAAATTTATCATATGAATTCCAAATATCTGCTGGAATGACTAAGAAACTGATCTTGTCTCTAGGAGAATATGATGTGACATTATCTTCTCCAGTAGATCAAGTTATCTATTTGCAAAAGAAAATTACAATTAATAAACCCACAGAGAAAATTCGGGAATATGTACCCTAAGGCAATAGGATTTTTTGATTCTGGACAGGGAGGCCTATTTGTCCTCAAGAAGTTTCTAGAGGAATTTAAAGATCTTAACTTTATCTACTTAGGAGATAATGCTCGCTATCCTTATGGGAATAAAGGTATTGAGACCATTCAACAATATGCTAAAGAAGGTGTAGAATTTCTGATTTCTCAAGGAGCATCAGAAATTATCATAGCTTGTGGAACTGTTTCTTCTGGAGCTATGGAATATTTAAGTCAAAAATTCTCGAATCCCTGTGTAGGTATCGTAGATGTGATGTGCCATCGAGGGAAAGAAATTTTAAGTCAATATCCGGGTACTGTCGGAGTTTTGGGAACAAGATTTACAACAGAAAGTCAGTCTTTCCGGAAAAAACTCATCAGCTTAGGAGTGAATCAAATTTGGGAGAAAGCTTGTAGTCTTTGGGTACCTCTTGTGGAAGAGGGTTTAAGAGGCACTCACTTTGTCCAGGAAGCTTGTCATATTTATCTGGAAGACTGTCCAAATGATGTTTCCTGTATTTTTCTGGGGTGCACACATTTTCCCTATCTTATTCCTGATATTGCCCAATACCTCTTTGAGAAAACTCAAAGAATGATTGTTTTAGATGATCCCAATGATACTTATGAAAAAGATATTCAGAATAAAAATATTCTTATCAATGGAAGTTATCCTCCTATTTTTTTAATAGAAAGTGGTTCTTTACTTAAAAATACAATGCGAAAATATATAAACTCAGATTACCAAAAAAGCCATCAAAAAATATTCTGTACGGAGGATGCTCATAAGTTTCAAAAAATAGCTAAAATATGGCTTTCTAATGGTGGAAATTTACCTATATATCAAGCAAAAATTTGACCCTTTTATTGATTTTAAGGCCTAAAATCCGAACACTTAAATATATAGGGTTCACTTTTTATTGAAAAATAAAGATAAACCTCTAGAATACAATTAAGAAGGATTAATATGTCAGATGGAAAAGTACGACAACTTCCAATGCTCCCTTTACGAGAGCTTTTAGTTTTTCCTCATACGGTTACTCCTCTCTTCGTAGGAAGAGAAAAGAGTATTCGTGCTTTGGATGAAGCTATGGCTAAAAATAGAGAGATCTTTTTAGCTGCGCAAAAAAAGCCTAAAACGAGCGATCCTCAACCAGAGGAGATCTATGAATTTGGAACGATTGGCCAGATCCTTCAACTTTTAAGATTACCCGATGGTACCGTAAAAATTCTTGTAGAAGGTAAAAAAAGAGGAAGAATTACAAAGTATCTTGAAACACAAGATCTTCTGATGGTTGAAGTTTTAGAAGCTGATGAACCTAATGAAAAAACCTTAGAGAATGAAGCACTGATCCGAACAGTTAAATCTGCTTTTGATACCTATGTGAAACTGAATAAAAAAGTTCCCCCAGAAATGGTTTTTTCTATTGCAAGCATAGAAGAAGAAAGTCGTTTAGCAGATACACTTGTTGTACAACTCACGAATCTTAAACTTGTAGATAAACAAAAGATCTTAGAAACAGTTAATCCTGTTCAAAGACTTGAAGAAATCTTTACAATTATTCAATCAGAAATTGAAATCCTTCGTGTTGAGAAGAAAATTCGTGCCCGGGTTAAAAGACAAATGGAGAAGACTCAAAAAGAGTACTATCTCAACGAACAGATGAATGCCATTCAAAAAGAATTAGGTAATTCTGATGATATCCGAAGTGAAATCGCAGAGATTGAATCAAAAGTAAAATCTAAAAAACTTTCCGATGAAGCTAGAGATAAAGTTAAAAAAGAACTCAAAAAACTCAGAGGCATGAGTCCTATGAGTGCTGAAGCTACAGTGGTTAGAAATTACATTGATGCTCTATTAGCACTTCCTTGGGGTGAATATTCAATTCTTGAAAAAGACATTGTCAAAAGTGAAGAAGTTTTAGAAGCAGATCATTTTGGTCTTCATAAAGTTAAAGAAAGAATCTTAGAATACCTAGCAGTCCAAAGTTTGTCTGACGAAATTAAAGGAACAATTCTTTGTCTTGTAGGTCCTCCAGGAGTTGGTAAAACAAGTTTGGCTAGAAGTATTGCTCGAGCTACAGGAAGAAATTATTCAAGAATTTCTTTAGGTGGTGTCAGAGATGAAGCTGAAATACGTGGTCATCGTAGAACTTACATTGGAGCAATGCCCGGTAAAATCATTAATACTCTTAAGAAAGTCAGTACAAATAATCCTCTTATTCTTTTAGATGAAATTGATAAAATGAGTTCTGATTACAGAGGTGATCCCGCCAGTGCTATGTTAGAAGTTCTCGATCCAGAACAAAATCATTCTTTCAATGATCATTATTTAGATCTTGATTACGATCTTTCTAAAGTTATGTTCTTTGCAACAGCTAACCAAGTTCACACCATTCCTAGACCACTTCTAGACAGAATGGAAGTCATCTATCTCAGTGGTTACACTGAAATGGAGAAACTCAGTATTGCTAAAAATCATCTTATTCCTAAATGCCTTAAAAACAATGGACTTAAAGAAGATTCCATAGCATTTGATGATTTAACCTTACAAGAACTCATCAGATTCTACACACGGGAAGCGGGAGTACGGAGTTTAGAAAGAGAAATTGGTCTCCTCTGTCGTAAGATAGTGAGAGAAGCTATGCAAAATCATCAAGTCTTAGATGATATTCATAATATGGCAGTCACCT
Organism: Silvanigrellaceae bacterium; assembly: GCA_947457515.1. GTDB lineage: Bacteria > Bdellovibrionota_B > Oligoflexia > Silvanigrellales > CANGWC01 > CANGWC01. Next base: position 2,482 of record CANGWC010000014.1, on the reverse strand, counting down.
CCATTGAAAAATATCTAGGACCTCGAAAATATAATATTGGAGAAGCTTCTTTCAAAGATGAAATAGGAGTTTGCCAAGGTTTAGCTTACACAGAAGCTGGTGGAGATCTTCTCACAACAGAAGTTACAGTCATCCCAGGTAAAGGTAACCTCAAGATTACAGGTAAACTGGGTGATGTGATGCAAGAATCGGCACAAGCAGCCATTACCTATGTGAGATCAAGAGCAGTGTTTCTTGATCTAGATCCTGATTTCTATTCTAAAGTCGATATTCATGTGCATTTCCCAGAAGGAGCCATTCCTAAAGATGGTCCCAGTGCCGGGATCACAATGGCAACAGCTATGGTCAGTGCTCTCACCTTACGTCCTACAAGTCGTAAAGTGGCTATGACAGGGGAGATCACACTTCGAGGTAAAGTTCTTCCCATTGGTGGACTCAAAGAGAAATTATTCGCAGCACATCGTGGCGGAGTCAAAACAGTCATCATTCCCCATGAGAACAAAAAAGATCTCGAGGAGATTCCTAAAAACATTTTAGATGATATGGAAATCATCCTTGCAGAGCATATGGATACAGTTCTATTACATGCATTACTCTGGCAACCACAAGATAGTTTAGAGAATCGTCTCAAAAGTGCCCATGCTCTCATAGGAGTACAATCAGCGGAAAATGCAGGTCATGGCCTCAGACATTAAGTTCATAGAAAGCCTCAAAAAACAATGGCTTTCTATGATCGATGCCATTGATGATCCTCTTGTGATTCTCAATAAGAATTTTGAAATCATAAGATATAATAAATCCTATTGGAAAAACGTTTCTAAAAACTTTGATCTTCCTTTAGATGGACTTAAAAACAAAAAATGCTTTGAAGTTTTTGCAAATCGCAAAAGCCCTTGTCTCAATTGTCATCTCAAACCCAGCTCATGGACAACTGAAACACTTTTCCCTAATGAGATCGTAGAAGTCACTATTCATTCCATAGAATCAGACACTGATACTAAAGAAGGTCTCTTTGTGGTGCATTATAAGTTTCTCACAGAACAAATTCACATGAGACAAAGTTTATCTCATGCCGACAAACTCAGTGCCTTAGGACGCATGGCAAGCGGTGTTGCCCATGAACTCAATAGTCCTCTTGCAGCTATTCTCGCCTTTACTCAAGTCTTGATTGAGGAAACAGAATCTTCCGATCCGCACAAAGAAGATCTTGTTCAAATTGAAGAAGGTGCCCGTAGATGTAAGTCTATTGTAGAAGATATGCTTCATTTAGCTCACTTTGAAAGAAACCAAAAACCTTCTGAAGCCGTAGATCTCAAAAAAGTCGTTCAAAATATCCTCAGATTTCTAGAACATCCTCTTCGTAAAGCTCATGTTACGGTACAACTGGATCTTCCCGATGAAAGTCCTTATGTGTGGGGAATTCCCTCCCAGTTAGAACAAGTCTTTTTGAATATGCTTTCTAACGCCATTTATTCCATGGAAAAAATGGGTAATGGAGCGATTGAAATCTCGATTCGTAAAGAAACAGATCCTCAAATTACTATTCCTTTAAGTAAAGAAGGATACTGGCAGATCCATATTTCTGATTCTGGAGAAGGTATCAACAAAGAAGATCTTTCTAAGATCTTTGAGCCTTTCTACACAACAAAACCTGTAGGAGAAGGCACAGGTCTAGGTTTATCCATCAGTTACTCTTTGATTAAAGAGCATAAAGGATACATTGGCGTTCAATCTGAGAAAGATCAGGGAACGACTTTTACGATTACTTTGCCTATTTATGCTTTGTAATAAGAGATATGAAGCAATAAAAGTCATATAAAGCATCAATGGCTAAAGTCTGTGACGGATCTAATTGTCCATGACTTTTTAAATCAAGTAGTACTTTCAGGATTATTTTTTCCTGTACGATAAGCGGATAAATCTTAAACTTTTCAGCTAAATCTTTGCTATTAAAAATTTTAAATAATCCTTTTATGAATTCTTTAAAAGCCGCTTTGTCAGTATCATCTAAATAATCGGAGGCAATGAATTCTGTGTTACCACTATTAAAATTAAGGCTGGCAAGCTTGGCCACAGCTATTTTTAATTTGTTTTTTAATTCATGATCCGTAAAACCAAATTCATCTACATTATAAAAAAATAAATTGTCATCACTCAAAACATAGGGCGATAAAATGGTATTAATCATGTAATTCAAACGATCATTATTTTTATTTGACTCAAAAATATGATGATAGAATAAATCAGGTGAGTAATTCGCTCTGCTTATATTCAAACAAGCTCCTGATGCATCAATAAGACTCGATTCAAAATTAGATAGATGGCTATAATAAATCCGACATTGAGCACCCTCCTAGAAAAACCAAGAATTAAAGTATAAGGAGTTGCAATTATATCATTTCAAATCTAAAATAAATCAATTAATAACAATTGGTTAAAAGAAATGAAGATACTTAAAGCAGATGATTTAGACCATCATGGG
>CANGWC010000013.1 GCA_947457515.1 Silvanigrellaceae bacterium | reverse complement strand
TTTTTACAAAAGTCATCGACTATACAGAAAATAAGAGGTAATAATTCTTTATGTGGCATATTGAGTAGTTCCTTTGTGCCACTACTTTTATCATATATATCAATGTCTTAAAAGAAACTCGCTAAAAAACTCTTATCCCGAACTGACGTTACTAATAAAAGTTTATCCGAAGTCGTAATTAAGGATCTTTCAGATTTACCAATCTTTAAGTCTTTAGTTTTTAAGACTAAGTCAAGAACAACTGGAACACCTAATTTCCCTGATCTGGTTAAAGTTTTGAGTGATTCTGATTCTGATATTTTCTTTGAGGATAAAGATTTAGCTCCCTTCTCTTTAGAAACACTTAATATAAAACAACTTTTAATTATCCTGAATAACTATCTAAACAAAAGAAGAAGATTGCACCGTAATAAAAAATACTATCAATATTTATCAGATGTTGAAGTTCCTGGAGAAATTTTAATCAAAATACTCTTAAATATTGATTATCCTATTCAAATAAAAGCATTAATAACTGTTTTTAATGGTAGACTCTATCAAGAATTAACTAAATTTTTAATTAAATATGCTGATACTTTTCATATTAATCCCAAGTTTATTGATAACTACAGTGAAAAAATTAGTTATAAACAACTAAAGCTAATATCAACATCTAAAGAATTTGAGACTTTTTTTAATTCTGAAGAACAAATGAACATAAAACTTTTCGTTGATGCTGTTTTCAATAATGGAGAACCACTCACAACTCAACAAATTTTTGAGTCCATCCCCCGTATAGGAGAAGCTCATGTTGTTACTAAGAGTGCTTGGTTATTTTAAAAAATTCAAAGTTTAAAAATTTAAGATTTAAAGAAACACTCATACATCATTTCATTCTCCCCAGTAGGCGCTTTCACTAAATTCTCTTCTCTAGCTAAAACAACGGGAGGATGATTCTTCTTTTCAAAAATCCTTGCTCCACAGTAAGGACAATCTATTCTCACTTCTGCCTGAACTTGACCTTCTCCTGTTTCATAACAAAGGTGAAATCTTCTTTGACATTTAGGGTTATCGATAAGTAATTTATGGTAGGTCATGCATTTCCCTTGTAAGTGTGATTCTATAGAGCTTTGATTCTGTAGATATCCAGAATACAAAACATAGCAAATTCTTGAATACTTATCATCAAAAAGGAGTAAAAGATGGATCTTTTAAAAGGCAAAAGAGGAATTATTCTAGGGGTAGCAAATGAGAGATCCCTTGCTTGGGGCATTGCAGAAAAATTTATTCAGGAAGGTGCTGAAGTTGCTTTTACCTACTTAGGAGATGCTCAAAAGAAACGAGTTGAAAATCTTTTAGGGGAGAGTTCTGCTCCTTTATTTCCTTGTGATGTTTCTATAGATGAGGACATTGAGAATCTTGCTAAAGGTCTTGAAAAGACTTGGCCATCCATAGATTTTATCATTCATAGTGTTGCTTTTACATTTAGAGAATGCCTTAAAGAACCCTTCCTAAAGACTTCAAGGGAACATTTTATGAAGACATTAGATATTTCTTCTTACTCTTTAATTGCCGTTACAAGAGCTCTCTCTCCTCTTCTCAATCAGGGTGGATCTGTTTTATCTCTTTCTTATTATGGAAGCCAAAAAGTCATTCCCCACTATAATGTTATGGGTGTGGCTAAGAGTGCTTTAGAAGCTATCACAAGATACTTAGCTTATGATTTAGGGGAACGTCAGATCAAAGTGAATTGCATCAGTGCAGGAGCGATTAAGACTCTTTCATCCAGTGCTATCCCTGGATTAAGTCAGATGGTGGAATCTGATAAACATCCCTTGAGAAAATCTTTAAGTAAAGAGGATGTAGCTAATAGTGCCACATTTCTTGTTTCAGACTTGAATTCTGCGATTACCGGTGAAACCATATATGTGGATTGTGGTGCTAATATTATGGGTTACCACGTAAGTTAAAAATGAAATTTTTATCCTATTGGGAAAAAACCTTTATTAAAGAAGTGATCTCTTTAGGTGCTTTATTTATTGCGACTTTATCTACGGTTATACTTTTATTTAAAATAGCTCATTTCAGTGATATTTTCTTTTTGCCGGGTCAAATGGGTCCTGCATTTGTTATCTTATTTATTTATCTTCTACCTCCTCTTTTTAAGATCCTGATTCCTGTAGCTCTGATCTTCTCAACGTTTTATGTGGCCAATCGATGGGTTATGGACGGAGAATGGGAAGGACTACTCAGCTTTGGAATCGGCTTTAATCAATGGCTAAAGCCCTTATTTATACTAGGTCTCTTCTGTACTCTGATCAGTGGCTTTACCAGTCTTTATATAGAACCCTTTGCCAGACAGCAGTGGGGAGAATTTAAATGGGTTAACGCGAGAGAAAGTATTGAAAGCCTTTTAGAGCGTAACCTTAAAGAAAAAACTTTTATATCAGAATTATTCCATACTGGTAAAACAGAAATTTCTTTTTATGCGAATAATATCTCTTCTTCTCATAGAGAATTTTCAGGTATTTTCTTAGCGGTGCGAAGTCCAAATCAAACCTTTCCTACCGTGATTCTTGCTCAGAAAGGAAGTCTTCTGCAGAAAACCGATGATGCTTCCTGGGATTATGTTTTGACTCTAAAACAAGGTAGAGTCTACGAACCTCAGTATCAACAGTGGAACACTCTTAATTTCACAGAATTCAAAATCTCTCTTGTACACTTATTCTATAAACAGTTTTATCGAGAGCATCCTTCTCATAGAGATATTCGAACATTCTATCCTGTTGAGTATATCAATGAATTATCTTCTTTAAGAAAAGATACCCAATGGAAACAAAATCCTTCTGTATTGAGACATCATTCATTTTTCTTTGAACAAATTATTTTTGCTCTATCCAATAGTTTCTTTAGTTTTTTAGGATTCTTTCTAGGAATACAAAACCCTAGAAAGAAAAGCATTCTTCCTTTCTTAGGTTTGATGTGCTTTTTATTATGTTTCTATCTTTGTATCGTTGCCAGTCAACAATTGATTCTCAAATGGTTCACCAATCCTATTGTATCTCTCTTATTACCCTTAATTTATATGATGTTCTCTCTTTTTATCACAGGTTACTGGAGATTATGTTATCCTTATCTCACTTCATTTTTTGAAGCATGCAAAATGTTAATAACGCCTAAAAATAAAGTTTATGAAAATACAAAAAATCATCTTTAAAGACTTTATTAAAAGCCAGATGTTTATTGCTTTGTTTTTTATATTTATTTATTTTCTCATTGATTTTCTAGAAAAAAGCACTCGTTACTTTCCCAAATATCATGTTCCCTTAGGAACTATTTTAAAATATTATGGTGCTCAACTTCCAAAAATATTCACAGATATTCTTCCTTTTTCAATTTTATTTGGCAGTAGCTACACATTCTTTCAAATGACAAGAAAAGCGGAAACATCAGCTCTTCTAGCTTTTGGTTTATCTCCCTATAAAATTTTTAGTCCTGTTTTTTTAGGTGGAATTTTATTTGTACTGATTCATGGAATCACATCAGAATTTTTTGTGCCTCAAAGCCAACAGTATTTTAAAAAATTAGAAACCTATGAAATTGAAAATAACCCTTTAGAAAAAATGTTTTTTGAAACACACTGGATCCGAGGAAGCCAGGGGATACTTCACTTTAAAGAGTTTGATCCTTTATCGGGAAATTTAAAATCTGTAGAATATTATACTTTCTCCTTATTGAGTAAAACATTAAATGTTTCCTATGGAGAAGAAGCTTCCTTTGAAAAAGCTTCTGAATCTTGGGTGCTCAATAAAGTCACTCGTTACTCTTTTGATCCCGTTTATAAAGTGGATAATTTAGAGACTCTTGTCACTTCTGTAAAATATGAACCCATTAAAGTTCTTAAAGATCATGTTTCTTCTGATCAAGTGAGTTTTAGAGATCTTTATCAATTTATTGATTCAGCTGAAAAAAGAGGTTCTCGTTTTTACCAACGAGAAGTCGATCTTTACCAAAAAATCACAACTCCTTTTTTAAATCTTTTTTATTGTTTCTTCTCTTTTCCCTTGATCTTTCCTCAGGAACGAGAAAAAAGTAAATACTTGTATTTCGTCTTTTGTTTACTTGTTGTGATTCTGTATAACGTATTTCTTTTAATCACTAAAAACTTAGCGTATTTAGGCTATGTCTCTCCTTTTATATCTTGTTTTGGGCCTTTTGGAATTCTTTGTTTTATTTGTTTTTCAAGATTAGAACTGTTTTTATTTCCGTTGCGAAGACTCAAAGTATCTGATACGAATACATAGTTCTTTAATAGAAATTATAATTTTAATTATTTTAGGTAGAAAATATGAAATCTAATATCATCCAATCACTTTGCAGTATCCTAGATACAGTTAAAAAAGGAGCTTCGGATCTTCCTCTTAACTATTCTTCAGGCTCTGACAATCTTAATCTTAACCAAAACAAAGGGTATATCTCTTTTTTAAAGGATATACAGATCCCTCAAGCTGCAAAGCAGAATCTTTTTCTTGCGTCCTTTATTAAAGGAATTAAAGTTTTTGAATCTTTTGTCCTCAGCAATAATCTACGTTTTTCCAGACTGGCAAATGTATTGGTTCAAAAATCTAAAATTGAAAATGTTCATTTCTTGTTTAGTTATCTTGATGATATTAAACTCAGTGAATCTTATATGATGAATCAAACTTTAGATAAAAGTTTCTTCAAAGGCTTATCTCTCAAAAACTCTCGTTTAGAAAGACTGAGTTTTTTCACATCCCGTGTCACAGCAAGTCAGTGGGATAACTGCGAAATGTACGGCATTTACTTTGACAACTGTGTTATCGATAAATGTAATTTCTCTCATCTTCGTCTTCTCTGTCCTGAAGGCATCACTCTTTCTCATAAAAAAATCATTGGGAAAAACTTTTCAAACATTCAAACCATTGAAGAATTCTTAAGAGCTATTGATAAAGAAGGTTCAACGGAAAATCCTGCCACATCAACAGAAGCCGCTCCTCAACGAAAAGAAAGTGCTTTCCAAGATTTCAAAAAAGATGGTTATTCTTCAGAATCTCCTAGAAGAGATTATCAAGAGGCTGGAAACTATCGTCCTCGTAACCAAAACAGATATTCTTCTCACCGAAATGATGGTGCTCCTCGTAATGATAATTACAATCGTGGAGATAATTATCGAAATGATAGGAATGATAATCGAAACGACAGAAACGATAATTACAATCGTGGGAACTATCGTAATGATAATCAACGTGCCCCTTATCGTCCTGAAAGACCTGACAACAAAAGTGCTTTTAGACCAGCTCCTTCTTATCCCTCTACACAACAAGAGAGAAATTTAGATTTCGATAGAGAAGTGGATTCAATCTCTAAACCTATAACTGCTCCTAAGCCAGTGGTTGCAACCCCTAAACCTATGATTGCAGAATCTAAGCCAGTAGAAAAAGTGGTTACAGCGAAACCTAACATTGCGCCTAAACCTACTGCTCCTAAAGTCAAAGTGGATACAGTGTCTTCTACAGAGGTGACTCCTCCCCGTCGTGGCAGAGGAAGACCACCTCGCAGTGCTTCAACTGTGACAAGCGCTCCTGTAAAGACAAGTTCTATTTTTACTAAGAAAACACCTAACCGTACAAGGAAACCACAATGAGAATAGGTATTAATGGATTTGGTCGAATTGGCCGATGTGTTCTTCGTCAACTACAAGCATACCCTGAAATTCAGGTAGGTCTCATCAATGATCTGACTTCCATAGAAACACTTTCTCATCTTTATAATTTTGATTCTGTTCATGGAAAAGCTCCTTATCCTTCGTCTCACTCTGCTGAAGGCTTAGTGATTCAAGGAAAAACAATTCCCGTATCTTCTCAACCGGATCCCAGCAAATTAGACTGGGCTAAACATGGTGTGGATATCGTATTTGAATGCACAGGAAAACTTGTCAAAGGTGATGAATGTGCTGTTCACCTCAAACAAGGTGCTAAAAAAGTCATCATCAGTGCTCCTGGTAAAAAAGTTGATAAGACTTTTGTTATGGGTGTGAATCATTTAGAATACGACCCTTCTAAACATAACATCGTAAGCAACGGGTCATGCACAACCAATTGTCTAGCTCCCGTGGCTAAAGTGATCAACGATCATTTTGGTATCGAAAAAGGATTGATGACAACCATCCACAGTTACACTAACGATCAAAGAATTCTTGATCTTCCCCATAGTGATCTTAGAAGAGCAAGAGCTGCTGCATTAAACATGATTCCTACAAGTACTGGTGCTGCTCAAGCATTAGGTGAAGTGATCCCTGAACTTGCTGGTAAACTTCATGGCTTAGCAGTCAGAGTTCCCACTCCTAATGTTTCTTTAGTTGATGTGACTTTTGTGGTTAAAAAATCAACAACTTTAGAAGAAGTCAATAAAGCTTTAAAAGAAGCTTCTTTAACTTCTCTTAAAGGTATTCTTGCCTTTGAGGAAAAACTTCTTGTGAGTTCTGATTACAATGGGAACCCTTCCAGTAGCACCGTTGATGCTGCTTCTACTCAAGTCATGGATAAAAATCTTGTTAAAGTCCTTTCTTGGTATGATAACGAAACAGGATTCAGCCAAAGAATGGTCGAACTTGCCTTATGGATCTCCAAAACTCTTTAACACTCCTACTCACCCATTGGTTTAAAAACTCTCAAAGACAGCTCAGTTGGCGAACAACACCTCGAGATCCTTACATTACATGGATCTGTGAAGTGATGAGTCAACAAACATCTTTAGAAGTTGTTCAAAGACAGCTCCCTGTCTTCCTCAAAACTTTTCCCCATATAAAATCTTTATCTGAGTCTTCTGAAAGTGATCTTCGAAAAGTATGGTCCGGACTAGGGTACTATGCCCGGGCTAGAAACCTTCAAAAAGGTGCTCAGTATATTGAAAGTCTGGGGTCATTTCCCACAACTTATGATGAGATCATCAAAATACCCGGCTGTGGTCCCTACACAGCCGGCATGATTGCAAGCTTATGCTTTCATGAAGTCATCTTTGCTCGAGATGGAAACGTCAATCGTGTTCTCTGTCGCTTATTAGGGAAAGAATCCCCGGAAAACGTTGCTCCTCTGTTTAATCAATTTATTTTAAACCTCATGACAAATGCCCAGATCTCTCCCGGAGAGATCAATGAGTCCTTGATTGAATTAGGTGCTTTGATCTGTAAAAAATCTTCTCCTCTTTGTCTTCAGTGTCCTCTTAAAGACACTTGTGTTTCATATAAAGACAATAAAACACATCTCTATCCCCTAAAGAAAAAGAAACCTCTCTGGAAACAAGTGTCTTTAAAAGCCAATATTTATTATCAAAACCAGGAATTTGGCCTAATCCTTAGAAAAGATTCTTTCCTCAAAGATACTTTAGGATTTCATCTCTCTGAAACAGATCCAGGTGAAAACACAGATTTCATAAAACACACGATTACAAATCATAAAATTCGTTGTAAAGGTTATATTGTAAATGATATTAAAGAATTTTCTTTAGATAAAATCTACTGGTTCCCTAAAGAGCTGATCCCCCATAACTTATCGACTTCTTTAGATCTTAAAATTTGGAAGTCGCTGGAAATTTAAAAGAGTATTTTATGTTTGAATCTTTAAGTAAAGGCTTTGAATCTGCAGCTTTACGTCTTCGTAATCAAGGAAAATTCACCTTAGAGAATCTTAAAGAACCTCTAGATTCTATTCAAAGAACACTTCTAGATGCTGACGTTCATCTCGATGTGATCCGTAAATTCACGCAGGATGTCCAGGAAAAATCCTTAGGAGCAAAAGTTCTTCTTAAAGCCCAAGGTAAATCAGTCACTTTATCAGATCACTTTATTAAGATCTGTCATGATGCTTTGATTGAAATTCTCACTGCTTCCAAAACAACGGATCATTTTTTAAAGGGGTTAACCCAAAAATCAAACTCACCTCACATCATATTCTTTGTGGGACTTCAGGGTGCTGGGAAAACCACTCATGTGGGAAAACTTGCGTTCCTTCTGAAAACAAAAAATCTCAAAGTCGGTCTCATCGCAGCAGATACTCAGCGTCCTGCAGCAAAGGAACAACTTAAACTTTTAGGAGAGCAGGTCAAAGCACCTGTTTTCACAACGGAGTCCTCCGATGCTTATTCTATTGTAAAAGAAGGAATTTCTCACTTTTCAGATCAAGATGTCATCTTAGTGGATACAGCGGGCAGACTCACTGTTGATTCTGTTCTTATGAATGAACTTGTCACTTTAAATCAGAAATTTTCTCCTGAGAATATTCTTCTTGTGATGGATGGGATGATAGGTCAAGACAGTTTAACCACTGCTCTCGCTTTTCAGGAAAAACTTCCTTTAACAGGAACAATTCTTACAAAACTAGATGGTGATACCCGAGGAGGAGCTGCTCTTTCTCTTTCTTACATGACTCAGCTTCCTATTTTCTTTATAGGAACCGGAGAGAAACTAAATCTTCTAGAAACTTTTAGAGCTGAAGGCATGGCATCCCGGATCCTAGGAATGGGTGATGTTCTGAGCTTAATGGATGACTTTGAAAAAGCCATTGACTCAAAAACAGAGAAAAATTTAGAAAACATCCAAAAAGGTCATTTCACATTTTCAGATTATGAAAATATGATGCAAACACTTTTCAAGATGGGACCTTTACAAGGCCTTTTATCTAAGATGCCTTTCAAACTTCCTCAACTTCCTGCAGGGATTGATGAAAAAACATTGAAAAAAAAGGTTCATATGATTCAAAGTATGACCAAATATGAAAAAAACCATCCTGATTCTTTTAAAGGACCCCAGGCTTTAAGCCGTATGCAACGTATTGCAAAAGGCTCTGGAAATCCTTTAAATGCCGTTCAAGATCTCATTCAAGAATTCTTTAAAATGAAACAAATGCTTCCTCTTATGAGTGGAATGTCTGCCATGGGCGGGGGAATGCCTGGTATGAAACCCCCATCTTCCGAACAAGAGAAACCAGCTCTTTTTGGTGCATCTGTAAAACTTGAAGAACTCAAAAAAATGGCTTCCATGGGTAAGGCAATGAAAGGAAGTCTTTCGGCATCACAAATCGCAGAAGTGAATCGTGAGCTGAAACGAAAAAAACAAGAAAAAGCAAAAAAACGCAAATAACCCATTAAAAATCAACCATTATTGAAAATGATTAAGGCCTAAATATGAAAGTTTACCTCCAAACCTGGGGCTGTCAGATGAATGCTGCTGATAGTTTAAGAATGGAAGCTCTTTTGATCCATCATAAATACACTCTTGTAGATGCTCCAGATAATGCGGATATTATGCTTTTAAATACCTGTCATATTAGGGAAAAAGCGTATCACCGAGTTGTCAGTCGTATTGGAGAACTGATTCCTTTTAAAGAAAAGAATAATGCGATTATTGGCATTGCCGGATGTGTAGCACAGGCTGAAAGCAAAAAACTTTCAGAAGAATCCTTTGATATTGATCTGATCTTTGGTCCTGATCATATTGAAGAACTCCCTACCTTATTAGAAGATGCCTTAAAGAAAAAATCACTGGTTAAACAGGTACAATGGGATAAAGATCCGTCTTACCATATTCCTATAGATGTGATTCCTCCTCTTCCCGAAACAGGAAAAACTCCTTGGTCTCCTTTTATTAATATTATTAAAGGTTGTAATAATTTCTGTACTTTCTGCGTAGTGCCTTACACAAGAGGCCGAGAAAAAAGCAGATCCGTGGAAGAGATTCTTGGGGAAGTTCAATATTATATCAATAGAGGTTCCAAAGAAATTACACTTTTAGGTCAAAATGTAAATTCTTATGGTCAGGATAAATCCGATGATTTCTCAAGTTTTGTGGAGCTTCTTTATCAGATCTCTAAATTTCCTGAACTCAAAAGACTGCGTTTCACAACATCCAATCCCCATGATTTTACCCAGAGTCTAGCTCAGGCATTTCATGATATTCCTATCTTATGCGATCATTTTCACTTACCTGTGCAATCAGGATCTGATCATGTTTTAGGCAGAATGAAACGTCAGTACACTCAAGATACTTATCTCCAAAAAGTTTCTTGGTTAAAAGAATTTAGACCCAATATGGCTTTTTCTACAGATATTATTGTGGGATTCCCCGGAGAAACAGATGCTGACTTCCAGGAGACTTTAAGTCTTATGGAAAAAATGGAATATTCTTTTGTTTTCGCATTTAAATATTCCCCTCGTAAAGGAACACCTGCCACACGTTTTAAAGATACTGTGGATGAAAAAGTTCAAACTCAACGACTCTACGATCTGTTTACTTTACAAAATCTCATTTCTTGCAAAAAAGCTGAAAGCGAAGTAAATCAAATTTTTGATGTCTATTTTCTTTATGCAAAATATGGATATATTTATGGAAGAACCTCTCAAAGCCGTTTAGTTAAAATATCTGATCAAGGACTTAATCCTTCTGAACTTCTAGGAAAAATTTTACCTGTCAAAATTATCGATATTCATGGAGCAGAACCCCGCCAAACATCACTTAATGCCATTTCTTTGCTAGGAATACTTATATAATTTTTTATGATATTATTTTCTTTATATGAAAATAGCAGTCCTTGTAAAATCCGTTCCTGATACGGAAACCAAAATTAAATTGTCTGATTCAAAATTGAATCAATCAGATTTTAAATATGTCATTAATCCTTATGATGAATACGCTGTTGAAGAAGCTTTAAAGATTCAAGAAGCCCATGCTGGGAGTGAATCCATAGTGATTTCTTGTGGGCCTAAATCCTGCCAAGATTCTATGCGAAAAGCTATGGCTATGGGAATCGACAGAGGCATTCACATTAACTTTGAACCTACAGACAGTTACCAAGTCGCCTTTGCTTTATCTGAAGTCTTAAAAGAAGAAGCCCCCCAAATTATTTTAGGCGGCCAAAAAGCCATTGATGATGATACCGGTCATGTGGGAGTTATGGTGGCTGAAATTTTAAATATTCCTCATGTTCAAGTTGTCTCCAAACTCATCTGGAAAAATGATTCTTCTTTGGTTGTAGAAAGAGAAGTTGAAGGTGGGATGATTGAAGTGATTGAAACAAGTCTTCCTGTTTATTTAGGAGCACATAAAAATCTTAATGCTCCCAGATTTACAAGTTTACCCGGAATTATGAAAGCCAAGAAAAAACCTCTTGTAGAGAAAACTCCCGGGAGTATCCCTTCAGCTCTGGTTGAAATTCATTCTTATATGCTTCCTTTGGAGAAACCTGCAGGAAAGATTTTTAAAGGAGAACCCGTTGAGGCTATGGTTCAAAAAGTGGTGGGATTACTTCGTACCGAAGCTAAAGTTCTTTAAAAATCTACTCTTAAAGGGAAAAAAATCATGAATATACTCATCTATGCTGAAGTTCGCCAAGGTAAATTAAAAAATACAGCTTTAGAGCTTTTAACATTAGCTCAAAGTTTAAATCCCACAGCTATAGATATTGCTCTTTTTTCAGAAGATGCTGGCATTTCAAAAGCTTTTGAAGGATTTTCTATCCGTGAAATTTTTGTGATTTCAGGAGTTCCTCTTTACCAAAATGATATTGTTTTAAACTCTCTTAAAAAAATTATCACAAGTTCTTCTTATGATTGTATTTTGGGACCAGCATCTCCTACAGGAAGAGATCTGTTTCCTAGACTTTCAGCTCAATTAAAAGCTGGACTTTTAACTGAGGTGATTGATCTCAAAAAAGAAAATAATAAACTCGTAGCAACACGACCTATCTATGCTGGAAAGTGTCTTGTCACATGTTCATCCACAACACCTCTCACACTTGTGACTCTTCGTCCTAATGTGATTGCGATTCAAAAACCAGCTACTTCTGGAAGTCCCAAAGTGACCAACCAAGTTGCTGAGAAATCTTCTCTTCCTTTAAAAGTTGTGGAAATTCGTCAAGGGAAAAGTACACGTCCTGATCTGACTGAAGCAACTTTGATCATTTCCGGTGGTCGAGCTATGGCAAACTCAGATAACTTTAAGATCTTATTTGAAGCAGCAGATGTCATTGGAGCTTCTGTGGGAGCTTCTAGAGCAGCAGTAGACTCTGGTTATGCACCCCATGAGATGCAAGTTGGCCAAACAGGCAAAACAGTCAACCCTAACCTTTATATAGCTTGTGGAATCTCAGGATCTATTCAACATTTAGCTGGGATGAGAACATCAAAAATTATTGTGGCTATCAATACAGATATTGATGCTCCTATCTTCCAAAAAGCTGATTATGGTATCGTTGCTGATCTTTTTAAAGCGGTACCTGTTCTCACAGAAGAATTCAAAAAACTCAAAGGTAAAGATTAGTCACTTATCTGTAGGTGACTTTGCCACAATAAGATCTTTAGCGCTCTCGTTAAAAACCTGCATTTTAAGATTCTGAAGAATATCTAAAATAAGATGTTTTTGAGTGGATGTTCCGTGTTCGATAGAACATCCTACATTTTTACCTGCAATAGAAAATCTCTTCACTCTCCCGGACAGCCTCAGAACTTCTCCTAATTCCGGATGAAAAATCCCAAATCCTGATAGAGGTATTTTCACCTCAAGTTGATCTTTAAGGTTAATAGGAAACTCCGGATGAATTTGAAAAGAAAATCCTACGACACTGAGATCAACCAGTTCTGTGGTGAATTTTACATCTTCATTTAAAAGACAGACCTTTATAGGAGTCTCCCATTTAAATCTTTTTGCCTGTCTATTTTCACCTTTAAGAATAAACTGGATCTTTTTGTTCGTTTCTATCTTATCAATCGGACAGGAAACATAATCATCCACTTCTTCATATGCAAAAAGATATTTTTCATAATATTTCACGAGTAAAGTAGGATTTTTCGTTAAAAATAGAAAGGGACAGTTAAAAACTGTTTTAACTTTTTCAGCTTCTTTAAAAGTCTCTTCTTCTTTGCCCATAAAATAATTATGATCAAATATGATAAGGTATATTTTTTCTTCAATGACAAATGATTTAACTTCACTTAAAGAATAGCTTGTGGAAACTAAGTTAAAAGCTTTGAATTCAGGAAGAATTTCTTTTTTTAAAGCAAGAGCGTCTGGAGATATATTTTCTCCATGCATCAGTAAAATGACCTTTTTTTTTACTTTTCGTTTATAATTTTCTAAATTAAAAGGAATAGGTGGCATTTTTGATTATGTATTTTTCTATAGTGTATCCATGTCTTCATTAAAGCTCAAGATCGAGGCATTACTTTTTGCAGCGGATGCTCCCTTAAATATGACAACATTATGTCGCTTAATCGGAGAATCCATAGAGAAAATCAATCTAAGTATGAAAGAGCTTCATGAAGATTATCTCTTCAGATCTTTTCAACTTTATGAATGGGGAGGTCATTTTCAGATCCGTACCCGGGAAGAATACAAAAGTCTTGTTCAAAAACTTTTTATTTCTAAACCCCGACATCTTTCTAAAGCATCCTTAGAAACTTTAGCCATCATTGCTTATAGGCAACCCATCACTCGTATTGAGATCAATTTACTCAGACAAGCAGATAGCAGTGCTCTTCTTTCATCTTTGAAAGAAAAAAATCTTGTGCGTATTTCTGGGCACCGAAAAGAACTGGGTAATCCCATAGAATATAGCACAACCGATGAATTCTTAAGTGTTTTTAATTTAACGAGTCTTCAAGAATTGCCTAAACTTAAGAATATTCAAATGAATTTAGGGGAATACCTTCAAGCACGTCAAAAGATTCAGACTCTTTCAAAAGAGACTGCAAAAGCAGATTAAAAAAGATAAGACATATTAAATATTAGAGAATTATCTAAACCTCAAAAACTATCTAAAATAGGTGTAGTTTTTTAAGATTTTTTGTCGATAATCACTCTATGAAAAAAAGGTCAAACCTCTCTATTCAAATTGATTCTCAGATCAAAAAAGCCCTGATCCTCTTTTGCAAAGAAAGAGGTCTCAAAATTCAAACTGTGGTTGAAAATGCTATTTATGAATACCTAGAAGAGGAACTCGATCTTTCAACCTGCGAAACACGTAAAAATGAAGAAGAAATATCTTTGGCTACTGTTGTAAAAAAATTAAAGAATTCTCATAAAATACTTACAAAATCATGAAAGTCTTTCCAAAGATGGTAAAACTGTGCTACACAGTATTTTTGATGTGTTTCATATAACATAATACCAGGAGAATAAATGGAAGTTTCACTTAAAGATTTATTGGAAGCAGGAGTTCACTACGGCCACCAAACAAGCCGTTGGAATCCAAAGATGCGATCCAGTATTTATGGGATTCGTGATGGAATCCACATTATTGATCTCCAAAAAACACAAAAAGTTTTAACGCAAGCATTAGGATACATTGAAGATCTTGTTTCTAAAGGTGGACAGGTACTTTTTGTAGGGACTAAAAAAGCTGCTCAAGGGTTTGTAGAATCCGAAGCAAGTCGATGTGGCATGTTCTACATTCAAAACAGATGGTTAGGTGGAACTCTTACCAATCTTTCTACAGTGCGTACGAGCATTAAAAAACTCAAACAAATTGAAAAGATGAAAGAAGATGGAAGTATTGAGAATCTCACAAAAAAAGAAGCTTCTCAAAAAGAAAAGCAATTAGAGAAACTCATCAAATCTATTGGTGGAATCAAAGACATGGTGGGACAACCTTCTGTTCTTTTTGTTGTGGATGCTAAAAAAGAGCAAACAGCTATTTTAGAAGCTCATAGATTAAACATTCCTGTTGTAGCTATTACAGATACCAATTGTGATCCTGAAGGCATTAAGTATGCGATTCCAGGTAATGATGATAGCTTATCCGCTGTGAAACTTTATACCAGTCTTGTAGCTGATGCTTGCCTCAGTGGTAAATCTAAACGCCAAGCTGATATTGTTACCGATGATGGTGAACAAGCTGTTGTAGAAGGTTCTCATATTAAAGTTCGTCGCTTAAAACAAAAAGACTCAGTAGAAGGAAATTGGAATAATGACACAAGTAACGCCTAGTTTGATTAAAAGCCTACGTGAAATGACTGGTGCTGGTCTCACTGATTGTAAAAAAGCTTTGGATGAAGCTTTAGGCAATATCGATAAAGCAGTTATTGTTCTCAGAGAAAAAGGACTTGCTGCTGCTGCTAAGAAAGCAGACAGAACAGCTTCAGAAGGTACTGTTCAAGCTGTGATCTCTTCCGATCATAGTTATGCAGCTCTTTATGAACTCAACTGTGAAACTGATTTTGTCACCAGAAATGACGATTTTCAAAATTTAAATTCAGCCATTTCTGAAGGCATTAAAAATAAGATGCCTCAAACATTAGAAGAAGTTTTAGCAGTATCTGTAAATGGTTCAACCATTCAATCTCAAATTGATGCACTCATTGCTAAAATCGGTGAAAAAATTCAACTTCGTAGATTTACAGCCCATAAAGGCTCTTGGATGTCTTCTTACATTCATGGCCTAGGTAAAATCGGTATCCTTGTAGAGTTTGCTTCTCCTGATATTGAAAAAATTAAAGACAATGCTGTATTTCACAATCTGACAAAAGATATTGCCCTTCAAGCAGCTGCTTTAAAGCCTCAATATTTGAAAAAAGAAGAAATTCCTCAAACTCTGATTGACTCAGAATCTAAAGTTTTTGAGACTCAGTATCGTAATCAAGGGAAACCTGATGCAGCATTACCTAAAATTGTTGCGGGAAGATTAGAAACTTGGTTTAAAGAATGCTGTTTAAATCAACAACCCTTTGTAAAAGAAGATAAAAAGTCTGTCTCTCAACACATTGCTGATGTTGCTAAAACATTAGGTGCTTCTTTAGAGCTTAAATACTTTGTCAGATATGAACTTGGCCAAGGAATCGAGAAAAAAACCGGAGATCTTGCAAAAGACGTTGCGGAACAAATTTCTCAAGTGACTTCTCACTAATTCTTAATCATCATGATTTTTAGTCCCACTGATATTTATCAAACCATTATTAACGTGTTGCCTGATGCTAAGATCACAGTAGAAGAATTCTCTGGCGGATCTGATCACTATTCTGTTATTATCATCAGCGATTCTTTTAAAGATCTGAGTCACCTTAAGCGTCATCGGATGATTATGGACTTATTTAAAGATCATATTGGTCAGGGACTTCATGCTCTTACCCTTAAAACTTATACATTTCAGGAGATTTAAATGAATGAACAATGGAAAAATGTAATCAATACAAAAACAAAAGAAAATAAAGTGATGGTCTTTATGAGAGGAACTCCTGAAGCTCCTCGATGTGGCTTCTCTGCAAGAGTTGTACGTATTCTACAAGAAGTTTCTCTACCTTTTTCTTCTATGGATATGGATTCTGATAGAGATCTTTGGCAAACTCTTAAAGAGGTTAATCAATGGCCAACATCTCCTCAAATTTATATTGATGGAGAATTTATTGGTGGATGTGACATTCTTATGGAAATGTATCGTTCTGGCGAACTTGCAAAGATAGCACATCCTTAGTATATAAGTCAGACTGCAGGATCTTAAAAAGATTATATCTTTTGAGAAATTATCATCTTTGTTGAAATGAGGAGCTATTCATGGCAAAAGAAAAATTTGATCGTTCAAAACCCCATATGAATATTGGGACCATTGGTCACGTTGACCATGGTAAAACAACATTAACAGCTGCTATCTCCCATATTTTGGGACAAACTTATGCGTTTAAAACCACAAAGTTTGATGAGATAGATAAAGCTCCAGAAGAAAAAGCTCGTGGTATTACCATCAATGCTTCTCATATTGAGTACGAAACAGAGAAAAGACATTACGCTCACGTGGATTGTCCAGGACATGCTGACTACATCAAAAATATGATTACAGGTGCCGCTCAAATGGACGGTGCTGTTCTTGTGGTAGCTGCGACCGACGGTCCTATGCCTCAAACAAGAGAGCATATTCTTTTAGCTCGACAAGTGGGTGTTCCCTACATTGTTGTATTCTTAAACAAATGCGATATTGCCGATCCTGAATTAATTGATCTTGTTGAAATGGAAGTCAGAGAACTTCTTAACAAATACAAGTTCCCAGGAGATGATACTCCTATCATTAGAGGATCCGCTTTAGGTGCTCTTCAAAATGGTAAAGGTGGTCGTGATGACGAAGCTTCTAAATGCATCTTCGAACTTATGGATGCTGTAGATACGTACATCCAAGAGCCTGTACGTCCTATCGAAAAACCTTTCTTGATGCCTATTGAAGATGTTTTCTCTATTTCTGGCCGTGGAACAGTTGTTACCGGAAGAATTGAGCAAGGTATTGTAAAATCTGGTGAAGAAATTGAAATCGTTGGAATCCGTCCTACGTCCAAAACAATTTGTACTGGTGTAGAAATGTTCCGTAAGATCTTAGACAGTGGTCAAGCTGGAGATAACGTTGGTGTTCTTCTTCGTGGTACGAAGAGAGAAGATGTTGAAAGAGGCCAAGTTCTTGCTAAGCCAAACTCCATCAAACCTCACAAAAAGTTTAAAGCTCAAGTCTATGTTCTTAACAAAGAAGAAGGTGGTCGACACAAACCTTTCTTTAAAGGATATCGTCCTCAGTTCTACTTCCGGACAACGGATGTGACCGGTGTTGTGGAACTTCCAGAATCCGTAGAAATGGTTATGCCTGGTGATAACGTAGAGATCTTTGCAGAACTCATCACTCCAGTTGCTATGGAACCTGGTCTACGATTTGCTATCCGCGAAGGTGGACGTACAATTGGTGCTGGTACAGTGTCCTCTTGCGAGTCATAACAGCTCTTACTTATAGTTTATTACTACTCATGCTCTCAGCCTGTGGATCTCCAGAGGCTGAGAGTTTTGTTTTTAATAAACCTAATCCTGGCGAGTATCATCGTAATGCCACCAGAAGAATTCTTAAATCTTCTTTCGTAGCTCCTGAAGATTTCCCCAAAAGCCTATCTTTTTTCATTGAAAACAAAATGTTAAGAGATTTATTTGCTAATACTATAAAATTTATATACATGAGTTCAAATAGTTATACTCATATTTATTACAGACATGTGCGTGGAGCTTATGTCAAAGGTCGAGTTCTCCCATCTATGTTCGTTCCTGGAACTAACTTCGTTGTATTCCAGAAAATAATTAAAATCCTTTTATCTCAACAAACCTTTAACAAAAGGGAAAAATATATCCCTAAAGATTCCGATTTACTTCCTAACTTAAAATTTTCAGCTAATATTAAAATTGGAAAAGATATTCGGACATACTATTTGATTCTTTATCTTAATAATCCTGATAAAGTAGAAATTATTTCTGTATATCCTGATTATAATATTCTCAATTCTGACATAGATCCTAACTCTATCTATGATTTGACTGAATTTGCTGATGATCCTATTACCGTAGCTAAAGCATATTCTAATTATACAAGACAAGCTGATAAGTCTAATAAGGCTCCTCGTAGTCAAGAGTCTAAAAATAAATCTTCCGGTAAATACAAAAACAAAAAAAGATAATATTAGTTTTTTTAAGAAACTATTTAAAATCTCAATATTTCATACTCTAAATGATTTTATTATTGAAAATAATAAAGTCATTTTATATATAATCATAATGAAAACCACAAAATACATCCTAAGTTTTATTTTATTAAATACATATGGCATGTCTTCAACTTCCTTCCTAGATACTTCATCTCCTATAACCTCCAAATTAGGTTTAGAAGAAATGTTAGCATCTGTACCTCATTTAGCTCTTTAGTTATCCC
Organism: Silvanigrellaceae bacterium; assembly: GCA_947457515.1. Taxonomy (GTDB): domain Bacteria; phylum Bdellovibrionota_B; class Oligoflexia; order Silvanigrellales; family CANGWC01; genus CANGWC01. Next base: position 5,326 of record CANGWC010000013.1, on the reverse strand, counting down.
CTCCTCCATAAGTAACTTTAAAGATTGCTCTGAAAGATTGATTCCTTGTTCGCTCATCAAAACCTTCATCCGAGCATAACGAGCAACCATCTCAAAAAACGTATTCACAGGAGGAAGTGCTCCTGCAGAAAAATGCGTTAGAAATTCATAGAATCCTTTTCCTCTTTGCGCATCTTTTGCTGCCTGAATAGAGTAACCCGCTTTAGTGAGTGCATATGGAATATAAGCATACATAAGATTAGACTTCTCGAATATTGCTTGATAGAAGCCTACATACCCATGTATAGGGGCAAGAATAAGACCTAATGAAAGTCCTTCTGTCTGCCATTGCTTTGTAGCAAATAGTCCTGTTGATAATATAAAATTTGTTAAGGATTGAATATCCGCATTTCCACCGGAAGGATTTTTCTTATCTTGACCAAATACAAAACTTGCTACTCTTAAAGAAGCTCCTAACTTGCTATAAAGTTGAAAGTCATTGAGTTCTTCTTTACCTATAGGGAAAGCTACAGTTTCAGAATCAACTGTTAATAGATATTCACCCTCTTTAAAGACTAACTTTACATTATGACTCTGGGCTGTTTCCCGTTCAGTATTAACTGCTACTGATGTCTGAGGAAGAAGATTCCCTGCGATATCTAAAATATTAAGAGGGTTTTTAGAGACCTTATGCCCTGCGAGCATTTCCTTGACAGAGATTCGTCTTCTTAACATTTCAAGTATAAGATGGGGACCGGGTAAAAGCCCTCCCGTTGCTGTCAAAACATTCATTAAAAAATTATCGGCTAGCGTATTCCCTTTAAGATGGCTTCGACTCATCTGCATAGAATAAAAATAAAGTGCTCCTAAAAAATAATTAACGAATCTTACCAAATTCTCTGAAGCTATAACTTGATGAGGAAAATTTGTAAAATCCACTTGATCTGTTACAAAACCCAATGGATTTCCACTCCCTATATAACTAGCCATTAACCAAAATTGGATAAAATTCATATGGCCTTTAGAATGAAAAACTCCCTTATTAAAAATCCCTGGAAGCTTCTCTTTTAAGTTGAATTTCAAATTAGGAAAAACTTTTGCCTTAAAATTTAAAACAGGTTCTATTACAAATTCTGGTATCTCAAAAAGACCCATAAGACCAGAAGCTCTACGAAGTTCTGATTCAGAGAAGTTCCCTAAATATTCTTCATAAACTATAGGTTCTCTTGTTTGAGGACTATTCCAAAGAGAGTTATTATCATATTCTAATTTCAAGACAACTTGAATCATTTTTGAAGATTCTAATTTTTGGGCACCTAAAGAGACTATAATCTTTTCCTGTGAATGAACATTCACGCTATTTTCCAAAAATTCTCGAAATCCTTCTTGTCGAAAAAGCGGATTATTTAAATCTTCCTGAGCAACTGTTCTGAGATCTTCTAAAGATATTAAACCTTTAGAAGTAGCCTCTACATTTGAAAAAATAGCTAAAGAATACAAAAATAAAATTTTAAAATAAATATTTTTCATGGAAGTCCTAAACAGCATAATTTGAAGACCCTTTATATAATTTTTTTAAGAAATAGTAAGGGAATAATAAGAAAGAATAATTTTAAGAGAGTATTATACTTCAGTAAAAATGGTCAAATCTTGATTCCTTTTCAGTTTGCTCCTTTCCACAGTCTTCTATGAAATGTAGAGTGTGTTTTTTGTAGATAGGATGTCTTTATGTTTTCTATTGCCCTGGATATAGGCAACTCCCGAGTGCATTTAGGGGCCTATATAGATAATCAATGGACTGTGGAGCATGTTGACCATAAATCTTTTCTAGAGGGGCATTCTCGCCTCTTAGAATCTTTAGAAGCTTGGAGTGAACAAGAGAATATATCCTCTTTGAAGTTAGGATACATTTCTCTTTCTAAACCTCGAATGACTCAACAAATCCTCTCGTTTATAACGAAAAAGTTAGATTCTTTATCCATCACTTTATACCCCATTGAATCTGCGGTTTCTCTTTACTTAAATTATGAAGGAAAGATGGGAATTGATCGTAAGCTTCGTTTGATCTATGGAAAAGAACTCAGCGAAACACATCAAAAACCCATTGCTTTATTTACATTAGGAACTGCTTTTACAGCTGAAATTATTTCTTCTGAGGGAGAACTGATTGATAGTGTGATCCTTCCCGGGATCCAGATGAATTACAATGCTCTTCATACATTTACAGCAGCACTTCCTCAGATCTCTTGGAAAGAATTGCCTCCTTCAAATTTAGGAACTCGTTACTCTTTAACCAAAGGCATTCATTATTCTATCTACGGAACGATCCATTATATGATGAGTCTTTATCCTGATAGCCATCTTATTATTACAGGAGGAAATAGAGATTTTGTTGATATAGGTGAGAAAATTGAAGCCATAGAACTGATTATGATTATGAAACTCATGAAGTCTCAAGATCCTTTGTATGTTCCCTTAGGGGCTCAAGTCACAAAGAAACATGATTCATTAAGATTAGATAAATATCTTTCCACTATACATACTTTCCTCAATCGGAGTCAGTGGAATCTTAAAATTTCAAAACAAGATATCCGTATATTCCATCAAAATGAGTGGCAAAATAGAGATTATGTCAAAGAAGGCGATCAAATCTTCTTTCATAAAAGAACCCTTAAAAAACCTCGAGTAGAACCTATTTGGGATGGACAAAAATTAGATATTCTTTTTGATAATAATGATATTATTGCATTCTCCAAACCTCCTTATTGCGTGATTCATCCCAAAGGGAATTACTTTGAAAATACTTTCGTCCAAGTTTTAGAAAATAAAGGCTTTGAAAATGTCTACCCGGTACACCGTCTTGATAGAGACACTTCCGGAGTCCTTCTCTGCGCTAGAAAGTCTCGTCCTGAACTCTCATTAGCCTTAAGACGACATCAAATTGGAAAAATGTATTATGCTTTATGTCTTTTACCTGAAGATACTTCCTCTTTAGAAGATCCATTTTTTATTAAAAGTTATTTCTATCCGGCTAAAAATTCTGTGATTCGAGTTAAAATGGAAACCTCTTTTGAGGTTCCTCCTCAAGATGATCTTGAAACCACACCTGCAGAAACCAGATTTATTCTTCTTTCAAAATCTCAAGGAGTGGGTCTCTTTGCGTGTTTTCCTATCAGCGGCAAAACCAATCAAATTCGAATTCATCTTTCCTATATTAATGCTTATCTCATAGGAGATAAAATGTATCATCCCGACGAAAATGTATTCCTACAATATGACATAGAAGGCTTAAGTCCCAATATCATGAGTCAGGTTTTACATCCTAGACATCTTCTTCACTGTGCTGTTATGGATATAGCTCGTCTTAATCTTAAGATTCTCCCTTTTGTGGCACCTATCCCCGATGATTTTCAAGAATTCTGTCTAGACTATCACAAAGAAGCTCTTCCTTTTGAAGAGTTTTTCTCGTTAAAAAAAATTCTAGAGATTTACACTTCCAGTCAAAACATTCTTTTTAAAGAATTCAAGAAATAAGTTCCCTTAAATAAAAACAAAGATATTCAAATAATTTATCTACATAATACTCATCATCTCTTAGAGTTTCTTCAATTAAAGAAACTAAAGATATGGCATCAGGTACACTCTTAGGGGCTGTTTGAAAGTTAAGACCTATTCCTATGATCCAATGTTCTTTTCGAGATTCGCAGAGTATACCTGCAAGTTTTTGATGAGATGCAGAATAAATATCATTAGGCCATTTCAATACAATGTCCTCTTTTAAAGTTACTCCAAAAAAAGACACCCAACTATCAATTGATTTTTTCAGAGCTTCTCCCACTTTATAAGGTAACCATTCCTTAGGGGTTGTTATCTTGTCTTGAGCGATCACCCATGTCATGGGCATAAAGTCTTTAAATACTTTAAGATCTTTGAGTCTTTCTACTTTATTTTCCTTCACCTCATCACTGAGAATATCTCCTTGAATCCATACTCTTCCTTGGCTTCCTCTTCCTTTAACTTGTTGCGAAGTGAATACAAAGAAATCATCTTCTTTCCTTTCAATACAGAGTTCTAAAGCCAGATCCTGAGTAGACATGCATTGTGGGATATAAAAAAGATTGATGTTTTTATTCATAAAAAAAGATTAATTCTAAAGCCTCTTATTTTTCAAACGATAGATCATATATCGAAAAGGTATGTTTGAATATGTCTTTAAAAACTCTTATTAAAAGCATGTATTTTACGGCTCTTATTTTTCATATCAGCTGTAAAAAACCAAAATTAAATAAATCCAATATTAAAGCATATAATGCACCAGTTAACTCTTCTGCCCTAGAATCTAAAACTAAATTAAATTAAAAATACAACTTATTGAAATAAAATAAATAAATAAAATAATTCAACGTAAATTGTATTTATTCTTTGAATGATTGGTAAAAACCTTCGCCTTTAGGCGAACACCCTGGCAGTACTAATGTAGAGAAGAATCTCAGAAGGAGATTCAAATGCAAGAGTACAGAAAAGGGTCACATACAATGTATGACGTGTGAAGTAAAAATATTAGCAGGATCAGTAGGGATAGATCATGAGCATTTGTTGGTATCAGTGCCACCGAATTTAGCACCGAGTAAATTAGCACAGTATATGAAAAGGAAATCATCGCATAGAATTCAACAAGAATTTCCAGAGATAAGAAAAAGATATTGGGGCAAGAGGGTATTTTTGTGCAACAACCGGAACGGTAACAGATGAGATTATCAAAGCTTATATAGAAAACCAAGGAAAGCGAATTCCAAAAGATGATGGATTTAAAGTAGAGAACCAAGGCTTTAGCCGTTAATGGCTTCAGCCATAATTTCAAACCGACTTCAGTCGGCTAATAAACCCACCTGCTTAAGCGGGTGGTAGTTTAGTTTTAATTTATTAAAACTAATCTCCGATAAAAATTTTATCATTTAAGGAAATCAAAATGCCTACAAATACTTTACTCAAGTTGATTGCTACAATCACTTTGCTATCTACATATTCGTGTAGTAATGGAACTGGAAGTAATCAGTCCATGACTAAATCTATAGAATCTAATATTCCTAGCACTATTTATGGGATTGAGAATTTAGAAACTACTTCGAATGCTTCTGGAATTTACGGTGATGCTGGTGTAGAGGCAGAAAATCCTTTTGTAGAACAAAACAATAGTTACGTCAGTTCGGGATAAGAGTTTTTTAGCGAGTTTCTTTTAAGACATTGATATATATGATAAAAGTAGTGGCACAAAGGAACTACTCAATATGCCACATAAAGAATTATTACCTCTTATTTTCTGTATAGTCGATGACTTTTGTAAAAA
>CANGWC010000012.1 GCA_947457515.1 Silvanigrellaceae bacterium | reverse complement strand
TTATCAAATTTGTTATTTTGCCATTTCTAATTTTAAAAATGATTATTTAAGTAACTATTTATTCAATAAAGCTTCTAATTTTAGTATGCAAAATCTCTTTCACGATATTTATAATTTGTCAATGAATTTTTTCATGAGGTGGCCCTGGCTATTAATGTTATGACTCTTAGGAATGCTATATTAGCTACGCATCAGAGATTTATGACTTATGCTATGAGTAAAGACATTTTAACGAAAGAAGAGCTTGCAGAAACTACTCAGTATGTTTTTGCTCTTTTAGAAAAAGCCTCTCAAATTATGAAAAGGGAATACTTAACAATTCCTCATTACACAGAAGAAAATTTTAAAGAAACATACATTGAATTCCATAAGGTTATTTATAAATATATGGGGGTTATATTTATTATTCCTCAAAGGCTACTTAAATTTAAAAAAGTATTTTCAATAGAAGAGTATCATCAATTTATAGAATCAATAGAAGATAGAACAGAACCTCACAATTTAAGTTTAGAGGAAGCCAATATCATGAAAGCCATCACGGAATGTCAGTATTTCACGAATTTTTTAGCTGACCGAAGATGTAGTGTTCTTCATGTTATCAAGGTAGTTCTTCTGGATAAAGATAATATAGCCCAGTACTTAAAGATTACGAGTCTTCTAGAGAATTATCCTCAAACCCCTTGAAAAAGTTTTAAAGTTAATATATGAAAGAACTGGCTGTGTTGATAGCGTAGGGGAAATACCGGATCCCATCCCGAACTCCGAAGTCAAGTCCTACAGCGGCGATGGTACTGCACCTTTAGGTGTGGGAGAGTAGCTCGGTGCAGCCATTTTATTTCTTATTAGACAATCCCTCAAATTAAAAAAATCACTTTGAAAAAAGTTTGCGACTTAACTGGATTTGCGGTTAAAACTTTGATAAACATTAAAAGATGTGGGCTCGTAGCTCAGTCGGTAGAGCATTTGACTTTTAATCAAATGGTCCCCGGTTCGAATCCGGGCGGGCTCACCACTCAATTTCATTGAGTATAAAGTTCAATCCACATCCCTCTACAAGGCGAAACTCATGGTAAAATCTCTCAAGTCTGTGCGAAACAAAACGAAAAGAGTTTCCACTAGCTTAAAAACAAAAAAAGCAGCTAAAAAAAGATATAAAGTATTAGGCAGCGGCCTTGTTAAAGTTGGTTGTGCTTCTAAAAGACATAATACAAGCAAGAAAACCCGTGCTTTAAAGAATAAATTACGTAAAGGAAAGATCTTAGGACCTGAATCCAAAAATCTTGTCCGGGAATGTCTTCCTTACTCTTACTAGAGTTTTTTCATCACTTTCTTCCAAGTGATAGGTAATCCCTCAGCGGTATCTTGATACTCTTTAGTGGTGAGTTCTTGAATTCCCCCTTTAAACTCAATCTTTTGTTGAAGATCGATGGGAAGATCATCTAGAGGTCTTCTTCTGCATTTTTCCATAAAGAAAATCTGAGAGTAAAAAGAAACAACTCTATTATTAAGTTTTTGACATTGAGGCTTAGATCTTCCTCTATTTTGAGCATCTTTAAGAGTAGAAGGAGAATCTTGGCGAAGTCGGTTACCGGGTTGTCTAGCAGTTAAGCCCCATTGATAACTTCCATCCATTTGGTAAACAATTTGTTCTTCTGGAGATTTAAGGTTTTTAAGAGGCTTCCCTTTAGGAAACTGCTTTAAAGACTCTTCCGATAAAGCAATTGTAGATAAAGCTGTTTTATTATGAACATCCATATGATGATAATCTTCTAGAGCTCTTAAACGACAGTTTTCTACATAATAGAAATCATCACCTGTTGAAGTAACGTAATGTTTTTCGATGTCTTTACAATCAATTTTTTTGGAAGCAGTTTTCTTTTGATCTTTACCCGATGGGATCAAATAGAATACAGAAGCAGGAACTTCTGTGATCCCTGATTTTGTGTTCACTCTTGCTTCATTGGCATCAATAGAATGACGACGACAATTTTCAATTTTAGCGATCTGATCGTAATAGGCAATGATCTTATTTTCAAAGAGTCGACATGCTTGGCCTGCTGTTTTAATATGGGCATATTTTAAGAGTTCTTTTTCTTCTAGGGACATTTCATCAACGGGTACAGGTTTTTTGGCATAAGAATAATGACTTATTAATGCAAGGATATAAGGTAAAATAGGTTTAATTTTCATAAGCTTTTATGAGATGAGAAATATCTCTTATTGATGATATCGTCAAAGTCAGTGTTAAAGTAAATCATAGGAAATGACATCAGTATGTTGATAGTAGATAGAATAAAAAAATCTTTTTTAAATAAAGAAATTTTTAAAGAAATATCTTTTAAAATCAATAAAAAAGAAAAAATATCTATTTTAGGTCCTAATAGCAGTGGTAAAAGCACTCTTCTTAAAATTCTTGCAGGCCTTGTTCCCTGGGATGAAGGTAATATCACTTTATTTAATCAGGATTTATTACATATTTCATTACTAGATAAGCAATCTTTATATCAAAAATTAGGCATAGCTTTTCAACATGGAGGGCTTTTTGACTTTATGAATGTGGAGGAAAACATCCTTTTCGCTTTAAAAAATATGACAGATCTCAAAATGTTTGAAATGAAAGATAAAATTATTGATTTTCTAAAAAGAGTCAATTTAACAGATGTTTTACATAAATTCCCAGGAGAGCTTTCTGGAGGGATGAGACGAAGAGTCTGTCTGATTCGAGCCTTAATCACAAAACCACAATTACTTCTCTTAGATGACCCCACAGCAGGTCTAGATCCTGTGAATACATCTCTCGTCTTAGAAACCATCCAAAAACTTACAGAGGAGATACAGTGTGCCTTACTCCTCTTCACTTCTAATGTTGAAGTGGCTTTTAGTGCATCATCTCAAGTTGCCTTAATCAAAGATCAAGGCATTATAGGACCACATACTTGGGATGAACTCATTGCTTTACAAGATGAATGGATCACAAAGTTTCTTACGGGAAGAGGATACCAACCTCAAAGTTCTGTACAAAAAAGATCTGTCTCACTAAAGTGAGATATGGATCAAAAACAAGATGGCATCTTTATCGAAGGTGTCAAAACACATAACCTTAAAAACATTGATGTTTTCATACCGTATCATAAGATCACCGCAGTCACTGGAGTTTCTGGAAGTGGTAAATCAAGTCTTGTTTTTCATACACTCTATGCAGAATCTCAAAGACGATTTTTAGAGACAATAGGTACCTATGAAAGACAATTTATCACCAGTTTACCTCAGGGTGAATTTGAATCTATGAGTTCTGTGCCCCCGGCACTCACTCTCAAACAAGCTCACAAACCTCATCCCCGGTCCCTTGTAGGAACTTCTTCCGATGTTTTAGATCCTTTGAGACAACTTTTTTGTCAGTCTATGGATCCTGTTTGTAAAGATTGCGGAAGTCCTATCTTTCAACACACTTTGGAACATATAGAATCTAAACTAGATCCTAATACTCTGTATTGGTTAACCCTAGCTTTCCCTTCGTTAGAAGCAAAGCTTTGTGAAAGTTTTGTTTACTTAGGCTATTCTAAAGCTATTATCAATGGTGAGCCTTGGGATCTTCAAGATCCTTTTAAAGGTAAAATTAAAGAAGCATATCTTGTTTTAGATAGAATTTATCCTAAGGATACTCATAGACTACAAAATATTATGTATCAGCCTTTTCCTTATATGGAAGGACGTTTACACGTATGGAAGGATAAGGTTTGGGATCAACCTGCAGAGATCTTTTACTTAAAATCTTATTGCATTTCTTGTCAGAAAACAGCTCAGGTTTTAGAACCAAAACATCTCGATCCCACATCTCTTTTAGGAACCTGTTCTTTTTGTGAGGGTATGGGTGAAGTGCCCTATTTAGATGAAAAGAAAATCCTTAATTCTGAACTCTCTTTAAATAAAGGCGCTGTTAAAGTATGGCAGTCTAAAATATTTGGATCTCGAACTCAAAAAATTCTTCAGGTCATTAAAAACTTTGTTTCTTTAGATACCCCTTATAAAGATCTCCCTCCAGCTATAAAAAAATGGATTTTTGAGGGAGGAACTTATGAGGGAGTTAAATACCCAGGTCCTAGTCTAGAGCAGTTCTTTAAATATTTAGAATCAAAAAGGTATATGCCTGCTCCTAGAATTCTTTTATCTAAATATAGAAGTTACAAAAGATGTCCAGAATGTGAAGGAACGAGATTAAACCCAGCTGCTAGAAAAGCAGTTTCACAAGGAAGAAAATACACAGAACTCTTAGAAAACCCTTTAGAAGATATCGAAACCTGGTTACAAGATCTTCCTAAGTTTTTGCAGGATCTTCCTATTTATGAAGAGGTCCAAAATAAAATTCATGTTTTAAAATCTTTAGGTTTAGGTTCTCATCATCTTTTAAGGATGTGTCGAACTCTTAGTGGAGGAGAATTTCAAAGAGTTCTTTTAGCGAGAGTCCTAGGTAACGGTCTCAGTGATACTCTGTATATTTTAGATGAACCGACTTTAGGTTTAGGGAAACATGAGATCCCTAGTTTAATGGAATGCCTCAAAAAAATGAGAGATCTGGGGAATACCATTGTGATGGTAGAACATGATATTACTGCCATGAAAGAGGCTGATCATATTATAGAATTAGGTCCATTGGGAGGATCTTTAGGAGGATATTTAATGCCTTATCAGAACCCTCCTGTATCTTCCATAAGAGAAGTTTTTTCTGAGAAGGCTAACCGTTCACAAAAACTCAAAATCCCATTTAAAGAAACATGTGTCCTCAATGATTTTTCTTTGAGGCACTGTAAAAATATTTCTTTAACCATTCCTTTAGGAATGATGACAACTTTAGGTGGACCAAGTGGCTCCGGTAAAACAACAGTAATTATGGAAGGCATCTTACCTGGTTTCCTGAATAAAACACTACAAGTTCCTACAGGATTTTATGAATCCCATGAGCTTGTAGCCATGGATCAAAAACCCATTGCCAGAAGAATGAACAGTGTTTTAGCTACTGTTTTAGGGATTATGGATGATCTTCGAAAGATCTTTGCAAAAGAAAGTCAAGGCAGATTTCAAATTAAAGATTTCTCTTTTAATGGAGCAGGAGCTTGTCCTGAATGCCAAGGCTATGGATTAGCTGAATGTGATCTTTTCTTTTTAGGAACAGTATTTGTAGAGTGTTCGCAGTGTCATGGAACTCGTTACCATCCCAAAGTCTTAAGTGTTACCTGGCAAGGAAAGAATATCCATGAATGGCTCACAACCTCTGTTAAGGATGCCTATCCTTATTTTCCTGATCTTAAATATGCAACCACATTAGGATTAGGTCATCTCCCTTTAGGGATCCCAACATCTAAAATTTCTGGGGGAGAAGGTCAAAGACTCAAACTTGTGTCTTTATTAAATCAAAAGAATAAGAAACTATTTTGTTTGGTGGATGAACCCACTCAAGGCCTATCCGAGAAAGATGTAGAAACTTTACTCAAAACTTTTTTTGAGTTAACGCGTTCTGGACATACGATCTTTGCTGTAGAACATCATCCTTTATTTTTAGAATGGAGTCATCAGACGATTTTACTTGGCCCAGAAAGTGGAGCTAAAGGTGGTAAAATCGTAGATATTTCTTACTTAGTAGAGAATCGAGGCATCATTTGAAAATTAATGTTTACCATAGAAAATTAAAGGAAATTTTTCAGGAGAATGTCGCTCTAGAAAAACTCATGACTTTGAGTTGGGAGAATCCCTTTGGATTCTTCATAACCACTCAGATCTTAGCTAAAAAATGGATGAGTTATCTTTTTGGAAGATATATGGATACATCATTGAGTCGAATACATATCCAGCCTTTTATCAAAAAAATGAATGTTCCTTTAGATGAGATGGAAACCTTAGACTATCGTTCATTTAATGAATTTTTCTTTCGTAAACTTAAGAAAACATCCAGACCTTTAGGGGAAGGAATCATCTCTCCTAGTGATGGAAGACTTCTTGTCTTTCCTAAAATAGATGAAGACTCATTATTCTATGTGAAATGGGCTCCTATTCCTTTAAAAGAGCTTTTTGCACATCCTACAGATCATCAAGTGACATCTGAAATGATAAATCTTTTTAAAGGAGGAAGTGCTGTTGTTTTAAGGTTATGTCCTACAGATTATCATCGGTATCATTTCCCTGTAGAAGGTATCATTGAGAAACAATATGAAGTGGATGGTCTTTATTACAGTGTGAGTCCATTTGCCTTACAAAAGAAAGTTTCTATTTTTCAAAAAAACAAAAGGACGATCACTCTTATTCAATCAAAAGAATATGGGCATGTTGCTATGATCGAGGTGGGTGCATTGTTTGTGGGATCGATCATTCAAACTTTTAGTGATCTTAAAAAGACTTTTTCTAAAGGTGAAGAAAAAGGTCACTTTAAATTTGGAGGAAGTTGTATTCTTCTTTTCTTTGAAGCAAATAAAATAGTCTTTGATCAGGATCTTCAGGAAAAATCTGCAGAGGGTATAGAAACGCTTGTTCAAATGGGTGAATCGATTGGTCATGTTACCCCATCAAAATTTTAGAAAATAAAATAAAAAGAATCTCATAGAGGGTAAATCTTATTATGAAGACTTTAATTCAAAGAATGAATAATAATTAAGTAACAAATCCTAGGATTTATAATGGGTTATAAACGAATTGAACCCTTGCGTACATAAGGGAAAACATCTATCTTTCTTGAAATCATAAGAACGGTTATTCTTCTAAAATTAAAAGAATAATATCATTTTTGACAAAAAAGTGAGTATTCAAAAGATAAGATCGAGTTTGATTCTTAATGGTTTTACATTCAAAGATTCATAGTTAATTTGAAAGATTCTTCAGAATCCATAAGGAAACATTATGAAAGATATGATTAATTTATGTTTTCCATCTCCCGGTGATTTAAAAGATAAAAGTTTTCTTCATACTGATAATTTTCCTTTTATCTTTTCAGGCAAAAACTCTTCCTTTATATATAACTTTCAAAATAAAGGAACATACACTTTGTATCCTCTTTATTGGGAGAAGGGGATCCTTGGCTTAGGGCTAGGTAATATCTGTATTCATCCGGATTATCGTGGAGAAGGTTGGTCTCAAAAAATGCTTTTTGAGGCAGAATCTCAAGCTAAAAATTTAGGGGGAGATTTCCTTTTTCTCTTCAGTGAAAAAGAATCACTTTATCTTAAGGGGGGATACACTCAGGTAGGTAAAGATTATTTCTTATCTGTACAAGGTATCCCTTGGTTTACCTCACAATCTCAACTTTTAGAATTCCAAAGAAAAAATACACTACATCTTAATTTACAGGAAAGAGTGAGATTATGGAGCTTTATGGAAACAGTGCGTCCGACTTCGTATCCTATTCTGAATTTTTCTGATTTTGATCACATGATGAATATTCCTCATATGGAAGTGATGTGGAATCCACATCACACTCAGGCTGTGGGTTTCTTAGGAAAAGGATCTGATTTTAGAGGTATTGTACATGGGTTTTATTATAAGACGTGTCAGGATCTTCAAGATCTTTTTTGTTACATTTTTCATGCAGCACCCTCATCGGTGGCTATGGTAACAGGAATCCCTGTGTTAGAATCAATCGCATCAGCAGTGCCCTTATGCTTCTTTAAAGGTCCCATGAAACTTTTTAATATGATCCAAAACCATCAACTCTCTATTCCCAGTCTCCAAAGCTTATGAAAAAAGTACTTGTTACCGGAGGCGCAGGATATATTGGCAGTTCAATTTGTCATGCTTTATCAGATAAAGGATATACTCCTGTTATTCTAGATTCCTTAGTTCAAGGAGAAAAATCATTTATAGATCAATTCCCATTTTACCATCGAGATATTGGCGATAAAGACGTTATTAAAGAGATTCTTGAGAAAGAAGGTCCTATTGACTCTTGTATTCATTGTGCAGCTCGAATTATCGTCCCTGAATCTGTAGAATGTCCAGATCTTTACTACACTGAAAATGTTTCTAAAAGCTTAAAACTTTTCAAGGAACTGATAGATAACAACTTTAAAAAAATTATTTTTAGTTCTTCGGCTTCTATTTATGATGCTTCTTTAAATACTTCTGTAACAGAGAAAAGTCCTAAGAATCCTATCAGTCCTTATGCTCGGACAAAGTATATGACAGAAATGATTTTAGAGGATTTGGCTAAAAGATATCAAATATCAGGAATCAGTTTAAGATATTTTAATCCTATTGGAGCAGATCCTCAGATGAGATGTGGAGCTTATGCTAAAGATCCATCTCATGTGTTAGGTAAACTCGTATCTGTATACCTTAAAAAACAAAAAACATTTTATGTTACAGGTACAAAATGGCCGACTCGAGATGGAAGTGGCCTAAGAGATTATATTCATGTAAGAGATTTAGCTACAGCTCATATATCAGCATTAGAGACTGTCATAGAACCAGGATTCAGTCCTTTAAATTTAGGAACAAGTCATGGAGTCACTGTCTATGAACTGATTCAGGCCTTTGAAAAAGTCATAGGAAGTCAAATAGCCATTGAGAAAACAGATCCTAGGCCAGGAGATGTTGCTGGCTGCGTACCTCAGATTTCCTTATCTCAAAAAATACTCAACTGGACTCCAGAGTATTCTTTAGAGACAGGAATACGTCATAGCCTTGAATGGGCTGCAAAATGGTTTCCTGAATAGGATAATCTTCTTTTATCGTAGTGATACTCAAATTTCCGCACTTGAAAACACATATTTTCTAAAGAAGAGATATGACTATTTAATGCAATAGCGACAGATGTGGGTTGTTTTTCATTCATCCAAACGGTGATCCCACATTTTTTCATATCCAATACAAGATCCTCTTGCAAGGAAGCTCTTAAAGGGAAAACAACCACACAGTTATGTTGAAACAAACCAATGCTTTGAAGTGCATCATCCATTTGATAATCACTGAGCTTTTGGAAGTTAAAGAATCTTCTTCGATGGAAGAAAGCATAATGATATCCAAAATCGTTTTTCTCGGAGATATCTTCTCCAAAAATAAAGATATTAGCCATAAATCCATTTTCCTTTAATAATGGCAGTACCGGGATTCAAAACCATATTACAAGCAGTTTGCACATGATCTCCTAGAATAGAGCCACATTTATTTAAAGACGTACTATACTTTTTATTTTCATAAATAAAACTAATATTTTTTTTATCAAATCTCAGATTTGCTAATTTCGTCCCGGCACCAAGATTACACTTTGCTCCTAGAATAGAATCACCCACATAAGCAAAATGAGAAGCCTTAGCTCCCGGTAAAAAAACAGATCCTTTAACTTCTGTGGTGTGTCCCACAATAGCCTCTGAAGAAACATAGGTATTCCCCCTGATATAAGCTCCATGACGTACAGTCGCACCCTTTGCTATATAGGTTGGCCCTTCCACATAGCAAAAAGCCTCTAATACGGCTCCTGCTTCCACAACAACATCTCCCGTCACATAAGCAAGAGGACTGATATTTCCTAAAAGACGCTGATCTTTAGGAACAGAATCGATTTCTTTTTGAATGAATTCTTTCAGAGGTCTCCCCAAAGCCTCAAAAGGATAAGGATAAGTTTTTAAAAAATTATATATAGGTTCATGAGATATTTCAAAAAAATCTTCAATTTTCATAAAAAGCCTTTAAGATTGATACTTTTAATTTTTAGAAACCACTCACCGATACATATGAAAAGCAGGTGATACCTTATGATGTTTAACAAGAATACGTTTAAAGAAATGTTTCGACAATGGGTAGATCAAAATCAATCAGCAACTCCAGAGGAAGCCAGAGAGTTTTGTCAGAAGTTAATTCCATCATCTGTATACGCAAGTCACTATTGGCTTGTAGAAGAAAGCCTATCTTGGTTTCAATGGGTACAGAAAAGCAGAAGAGTGCCTAAGGAAGATGATTATCACGATCAGTTAAATTAACTATTTCGAATTATTCAACCTTAAATAAAGCCTCTTCTTGTCTGTAAATGGAGTCTTGCTGAAAAAGATGAGTTTTTGAATCAGTACTACGGCTTAAAATAAAAGTATTAGCTTCATCTAATATATCTTTAAGGCTTCCGATCAAATCTGCTCTAATTACAATTCTGGCGTTCTCTTCTGACATTGATTTTGCAAAAGAATCTAACCTGCTTAGAATACGCTTAAAATCTGCTACTCTGTTTAAATGAGGGTCCAATGATTCGCTGGAATTATAATTTTTTGCGAATTTTTCCAGATAATGAGTATGAGCATCGTTAAGATTTATAATATATGTTGTTATAATTATTTGTATAGAAAGAAAATTTCTGTAGTCTTTAACAAATTCGTGGAGTGCTTCAGCATAGACAAGAGTAGGATGGTTGCCTTTAATAACATACATGAATATTTCAGCTAAATTTATTATAGAAGTAGGATACTGAATAATAATATCAGATTCTGGAATCTGTGTTGTGCTTGCATAGATAGGTAGATTTAGACAAAAAATACTTGCTATTAATTTGTATTTACTAAAATTTTTCATAAAATTCCTTAAATTATTGGACCTAATTTAAGTTTAAGTTTTATTTAAGTCAAGAAATATTTTTATATTTATAAAATGAGGTATAAAAATCAAAAAAATGATTTCTATGCTCTATAATATCAATAAGTTAGTGGTAATGAATATTCTATTTGATTGTATCAAGGCAGACTTAGAGGCTCGGGTTTATCTTCGGACAGTCCATTCAAAAGAACATCTGCAGTATCTAAAGCAGATATTACAACTTGAATATGCGCATCATCGGCAGTTAGGTGATTACTTTGTAGGGAAGTTATCACAAAATTAATAAAACTAATAATAGTCGCTGAATTCTGACTCTGTAATTTTTGTGGATAAAGATGAATATCTGGATTTTGAAGAGCATAAAGATACGCTTCCAATAATTGGATTAAGGGCTGCTTGTTCCCTGATGTAAAACTCGTAAAGAATTCTTTACGAAGTTCTGCTGCATGACCACTCTGTACAATGTAACTGATGAATTGAGCAAATCCACGAGGAGACACACTTAAAGAAATCAATTCCGGAATAGCTTCTATTTCAGGTGTAGGTTCTGCATAAATATTTAAATGTCCTAAAGTGACAGTTAAAAGAGTGATGACAAAAAGCAGAGGTTTTTGAGTTTTCATAGGAATCCTTAAATAATATGAAGTATTGGGTTCAATTTCTAAAGATATCAGTTACCGTGAACTCTTCTTGATTCAAACGAGTGACTAAACTGTCTGCTCCTATAATCCAAGATAGAAGACCTTCATAGTTTGCTCCATGTTCGTTAACATGAATAGTCAGTTTTTCTAATATTTCAGCAACGACGGATTCTAAAGTTTGATCAATAGAATCAATGATAATGTTTTTAACTTCATAGATGCTTATACCTATGTTGTCTGCTAAAGAATCAAGATTATGAGTTTCTAATAAATGAGCTTTTTCCACTGCAACTTGGAGAACAAATTTTTGGAAGTCGGTAGAAAATATAGGAGGAGTTTCTCCGTCTTCAGACAATATAATGAGATCATTTTTAGGTAACCAAAGTTCCATAAAAGTATCAATATGACTCTTAAGTTCTTCAGTAGAATTGATGTTTTCTAGAGAATTAACACCATGATATTTTATATGAGATTGAATGAAATTGATGATAGCATTAACCCCAAATGCATCGAAAAGATCTTGGGTTTTTATTCTTAAAGATGTATTTGTGGTGGGTAGCTCTAGTATTGATCTCAGTTTCAAGATTTCTGATTGTAAACGTTCTATCTGTTCAATCTCTGATTGAAGTCCTTGCGCTTGTTCAGTTAAATTTTTTTCAAGAGTTTGAATCTTTGAATTCAGATCAGAAATTTTATTTCTACTCTTAATGTAAACAAAACCTAAAACAAGTAAAGTTACACTAGCCACTACAGGTGCTGGTAAGATCCAATCAGTAAAATCAATTCCAGGATTCAGAGGAGAAGCCTCAGCATTATCGGTCATATCTAAATCATTATTTAAAGATTGAATCTCTTCCGCAAAAGATAAGTTATAAGAAAGCAAAGTTAATATCAGTAAGTATGGTTTTTGAAGATATTTCATAAGAAGAAATCCTGTGTATAGAAAAGAGTTTTCTCTATTCTATTATGGTTTCTTGAGAGAATCTATGGGGATATGAGTCTATGGAAAAAATATCTCTGGAAAGTCTGAGTCAAATGTTTCTTTAAAATGAAATAATTTAAGAAATTTAATCTTATTGATAGGCTCTTAGAATTAAGAATTCATGGTTTTTTTGTGGGGAATAGGTATCACCCCTCTTTTAAAAAGTTCTTTTTTAAGAAGATTACTCCCGGAGGATTGCCAAGAAGTGTAAATACTTAATGTGCTTCTTTGGTGAGTTTGTTCCGATACATCTGTGAGAATATCCATAGCTTCCACAAAACTTTCTCCTATTTTTTGATAGGTTTGAGAAAGATTTTTATGTGGAGTGACATTAGATAATTGTAAGTAAGCTCCGGATCCCATGGAGATGTAGTAACTCAGATCATAGGTTTTACGTTGAAAGGATTCTTGAAAGAACCCTGAAAAGTAAAGAGCTGTGTCACCTAATTCTTTAAAGAGTAAGGCTCTATCTTCTTTGTCTTCAGACTCTAGGGCTTGTTTAAATATCAAGGCTAAACAATCTTTGGAGAGTTGGGATTGATAAATAAAGTGACAGAGGAGATTAACGAGGTAAAACTCGAGATCTTCTGAAAGAAGAACACCTTGTCTTTTTTGAGCTTCATGAACTTTTTCTTGGAAAAAAGAAACAGGATTAGTTTCATTCATAAAGGAAAGCTCCTTATCAGTACGATTTGACTCTATAAGGTATTTCGTCGTTTTAAGTTTTAAACTTAAAAACTTTTAAGGAGTCAACACAAAAGAGATCCACTGAGTACTCAGTAAGTCTCCGTGATGATTACGAGAAATAGCTCTAAGAGTGTGTATCGTATGTTCCTCATTATAACGAAAGCTAAAAGGTATATCTAGACGGTCTTTTCCTGGGTAAAAATCTTGACGAAGGATGAGAGTCCAGTTTTTGCCTTCGGAATCATCGTAAAGTTCTACTAAAGATGCTTCAGGATCTGGATATAAGGAAATAGGCACTGAACCATGGGAAATGTATTGTCCGGGTTTGGGATTCTCAAAATGAATTTGGGATTCATCTTTCAAATCTTTTGTATCTAAAACTTCATTAAAGATTTCTTGATCCCAACCTAAAGAAAAAGAAAGACCTTTTTCTGGATAAGGAGAATCTACAGATATATGGGATCTTAAAGATTCATCCCAATCTTTTCCTAAGAACTTACGATAAGTTTCTTTCATCATCGAAGATAGGATTTTCTTAAGATAAACATAATCAGACCAACGCATATTCCCTGTTTGAGAAGGAAGAGACGTAGGAGATGAATGAACAAGGGTGATGGAGATTTCATTAGATTTATCCAGAATATCATCTTGAATATCATAAAATTGAATGAGTTCTTTTTGAGAAGTTCCTAACCCAAAGATTCCAAAGTGACTGGCGGAATTTTCATCATGAAGTAAATTTTCAAAGCATTGGATGGTAGATTCATGGCACCATTTGATATGAACCGTAGTAGGAGCAAGAGGATCTTTTTTACCTTGTAATGCAGATTCAGGTCCGGGAATATAATTATCTGATTGTTGAGATATTCTAAAAGTATTGAGGTAACGACGGTAACGTAAATCAAGATTTCTCATATTGATCTGTTCCGCATCACTGGCACCAGGTAATTGGATCACTTCCAAATCCGGGAGGATCAGCGTGTAACCTTGATTAAAGTAATGGATATATTGAGGGAGAAGAAGTTTTAAATGAAAATCCGTTTCTTTTCTATCAGGGTAAGCATCCAAACTTGTACGAGCAGCTAGTAGTAACCAATCCATTCTATTTTCAGGTTTTTCAGGACTGTTTTTTAATTTTAAAGATTCAGCCCGGGACCATTTTTGAAGTTCTTCCGGAGAAAGACTATTCCATAAATTTTCTTGATAAAGTCTTATGAAAAGAAGTCTAGAATCAATTCCTTGTTTTTGAGCTTCTTTGAGAACAATGGATGCTGTGGGACCATGGGGGTTTTCATAGATCAATTTTTTTTGGTTAAATTGACAGAATGTCATCAAGATTAAAAAAGGATAAAAAAACATATGAACCTCTGGTCACATAGTATCATAGTATCTTTTAAAAATTCATTTTGATCAGATCAATTCAGTGATTGAAATCAATCTTTTGGGATATTCTTCCCATAAGAGCAGCATTTAGAATCATTCCTTTTTTTGAACTCTTCGAGTATAAGTTCTAAAGGTTTAAAAAAGATATTTTATCTGAAATCAGTTACTTTAAGGTTCTTTTTATGAAATCTGAGAATAAAACAGCTTCTTCAAAAGAAGAAAAACGTAAAGACGCTCATATAGAAATTGCTCTTCATGAAGAGATTGATCTGATGAAGGATCCTTTTCCCCAAACAGTTCTTAAATTTCAAACATTCCCGGAAATTGACTTTAAAGATATCGATACAAAGTGCCGTTTGTTTAAGCATGATTTTCATCTTCCTCTCATGATCTTAGGTATGACTGGAGGAGTTGACCGGGGTTACGATATCAACACTCGCCTAGCTCAAGTTGCCACTCAATTTAACATTCCTATGGGCTTAGGATCTCTCAAACTCCTGATAAAAGAACGTCATAATCCATCATCACATGCCAAAAAATCATTTGATATGAAGAAGTCATTTCCTTCCTTATACTTAGTAGGAAATATTGGATTGGCCTCTTTTAATGAAGGGATACATCTAGATGATATTAAATGGCTTATTGATACTTTAGAATTAAATGCCTTTTGTTTTCATATCAATGCCATGCAAGAGTGTATACAACCGGAAGGTCAAAAGAACTTTAAAGGTCTTATCAAATCTCTTGAGAAAGCATGCCATGAAATCAAGATTCCTTTGATCCTCAAAGAAGTGGGTTTTGGAATAGATCCTGATTCGTTTAAGTTGATTAAAAATATAGGTTTAAGTGCTATCGATCTTGCTTCTAAAGGAGGTACTAATTGGAGTCTGATCGAAGGAATGAGAGGATCTCTTCGTTTAGGAACAATCTTTAAAGACTGGGGTAACTCTTTGGAAGAGAGTCTTAATAACTGTCAATCAGATTCTTCTCTGTCTTTAATCGCTTCGGGAGGGATCCGAAATGGATTACACTGTGCTCAGGCTCTATCATTAGGAGCCACTGCTGTAGGGATAGGACTTCCTTTGATGAAGGCTGCGGTTCAGGATATAGAGAATCAAACACAGACTTTAGAACAGGAAATTCTTTTTTTTGAAGAATCTTTGAAGATCAGTTTATTCTGTACAGGATCTGATTCTTTAAAAGCTTTTAAGGCAAAACATGGGAAATAAATTTCAAAGTTCTCTTTCTGGCACAGATTTTGATCTCTATATTTCTAATTACCCCAGCACTGCTCAATACCTAGCTCATAGACTTAAAGATCCCAATAAAACAATTATGGAACTTTGTTGTGGGATCGGTGTTTCTCTTTTAGAGTTTGCACCTTTCTTTAAAAAAGTCATAGGCGTAGATAATGATTCTGATGTTTTAAAATTCTGTGAAGAAAATATTTCGCAATCAAAATACAAAAGAAAAATACAGATTAAACGTTTTGATGTGACTCAAAATCCTATTTTCATAGAAGAGAAAATAGACATTATGATTTATGATATCCCCTATTGGTTTGATCATCGGAATCGATTTCACACTCTTCATACGCCCCAAGATAATCCAAATCTCGAAAAAATCATTTCAAATCTTAAGAATCAAAGCCTTCACGATATTGTGATCTACACTCCTCCCTATTTTTCTGAAGAAGATGCACATAATCTTCACTTAGAATGTGAATATGAAAAAGTTTATTTAAATGGAAAACATGATAGGAATCATATCTACTTAGGCAATCTTATCCAAAAAATAGGAACGACTAGGATCAATCTGAATTTTTAAAGCTCAAGAGAAATCATGATAAAAGATCATTTAAATCAAATTAAGAAACTCAGAAGTCTATCTTGGGAAGAAAAGAAGTCTTTCCTACAAGAATTATTCACAGAGATTCCGTTAGAAGAACTTCAAGAACTTTGGTCTCCTAGCTACCTCCCAACTGCTAATACCATGGTTGAAAACATGATCGGCATCTTTGGTATGCCTTTAGGTATTGCTAACTACTTTAAGGTCAATGGTAAAGACTATGCAGTGCCTATGGCTGTAGAAGAGTCCAGTGTAATCGCTGCT
Organism: Silvanigrellaceae bacterium; assembly: GCA_947457515.1. GTDB lineage: Bacteria > Bdellovibrionota_B > Oligoflexia > Silvanigrellales > CANGWC01 > CANGWC01. Next base: position 7,863 of record CANGWC010000012.1, on the reverse strand, counting down.
GCAAGTTATGCCGCTAAGATCATCTTTGAAAGTGGAGGGTTTAAAGCAGAACCTGTTCAAACAATCGCCACTCTACAAATGCAATGGAATTTCCCAGATTCCGATCCCCAAAGCATCCAATCATGGTTTGATCTTAAAAGTCCTCATTGGGTCAAAATCGGTCAAGATCTTCTTTCAAATCTTGTGAAAAGAGGAGGAGGAATTCAGGACATAGAATTAAGATCTTTAGGAGATCATGAATATGTAATCCATATTGATGTTGATACTTGTGAATCCATGGGGGCTAATAGCGTTAATACACTGGGAGAGAAACTCACAGAGTATTGCTTAAAAGATTGGAAAGAACTGAGTCAAAAGGAAGTGATTCCTGGATTAAGGATTTTAACGAATCTGCCTTTAAAAAGAATGACACAAGTTTCCTGTGAGATCCCTATTTCTCATATCCCCCCTCAAAAAGAGATCTCTTCATTAGAAATTGCAAAAGGCATCGAAAAAGCCACAAACTTTGCCAAAAAAGATATTTTTAGATGTGTGACCCATAACAAAGGCATTATGAATGGCATTGATGCTGTTTTAATTGCTATAGGCAATGATTGGAGAGCAGTGGAAGCAGCTTGTCATGCTTATGCTGCGTATCAAAGAAATTACACTTCTCTTACAGAGTGGAAAGTTGAAGGAGATATTCTCAAAGGAAGGATTGAAGTTCCTCTTTCTTTAGGAACTGTGGGAGGCATCATTCAAAGACATCCCATCTCCATTCTTGCTTTAAAGATTCTAGGAAATCCTAAAAGTGCGACTCTTTCTCAAATTGTGGCTTCTGTTGGGTTAGCTTCTAATTTTGCAGCGCTGCGTGCTTTAACTTCTGAAGGTATTCAAAAAGGACATATGAGTTTGCACACTGCTTGGAAAAATTCATGACAACCAAAAGCTATCAGATTCCTGCAAAAGTTCTTCTTTTTGGGGAGTATGGTATTTTAAGTCATTACCTTGGAGTAGCTGTTACGTTACCTAAGTATCAATATCATTTAACAATCAGTACAGAAAAGTTATCAAAAGTTCCTTGGCAAGATGAATCAGATCTGAGTCAAGAAAATACACATAAACTTCAACAGTTTGTTTCTCGGATACAATCTCTTTATCCTCAAAAAGAAGTTTATGGACTCATTCATAAGCCATTTCCTAAGGATGGAGGCTTTGGTAACTCCAGTGCACTTCTTTATGCTGTTCATGATTTTCTTTTTAGAGAAACATATCCTGATAAAGATCCTTTAAAAGATCCTCTTTTCTGGGAAGGAATTTTTAAAGCTCTTCTATCAGTTCAGGGAGGAGGCAGTGGTTACGATGTAGCGATACAAGCACACCATTGCCAAATCGATAGAGAACTTAAAGGGAAAGATCCTTTTTTATGGACCTATACAAAAACCACTTCACTTCCATTAGTCCAATGTCAGGGAAGTTATCAGGTTCCAGGGTATCTTCTTCCAACGGGGATCTATTCTTCTACTGCAAAGGCTTTAAAGATCTTTAGACAAGAAAAAACTCAAGATCAAAAAGATTTCTATGCCTTAGAACAAAATAAACTTGCTCAGAGATTTATGAACTTATGGGATCAAAGTCTGTTAGATGAATCACAACTTAAAATTCTGATGAATGATTCTTTAACTCTAGCTAAGACTCAAGGGATTGCTTCTTTCTTAGAACAGGATAAGAGTCTTCCCTTCCCTTTTAAAACATTAGGATCTGGATATGGAGATATGTTATGGATCTTAACTTCCAAAGACGATGTATTCTGGAAGACATGGCAAGGTTTCCCTATGGGATCTCAGGGTTTTAATCCCATATCTTTTTATGAGGGGTGAGTTATTTTTGCAATACCTTTAGATCTTTTAAAACTTCATTCTAGATTGTATGAAGCCAGACAAAAAGAAGAGATCCTTTTACAAAATGGAGATATGGGAGAAGGGATAGCTTTCAGTAATCTTGCACTTATTAAATACTGGGGCAAAGATGAAGGAGTTCAAAACCCTTCCACATCTAGTATCAGTGTTCATTTGCCTTTATTTAAAACGTATACTCGAATTTTTGTGAAAGGAAGATTTAAACCAGATCCTTTCACTCATTTTACCCATAGCACTCACTTTTCTGATAAAAACCCTCTATCCTTACCTTTAAGCGTTATGACACAGCAAACGCCCTGTTCTCTTAAATTAGAAAGCTTTTTAGATACCTTTTTTCGAGGATGGGCACCGGAGATTAAAGTTCATGTTGAGACATTTAATGGCTTCCCTACCGCTTGTGGCATTGCATCCAGTGCTTCAGGTTATGCCGCTTTAGTGAAAGCCTTAGGTCATCTGATTCAAATTGAGAAATGGTTAGAACCCCATGAAGTGAAAGAATGGATGGAAAGCTGGTCAAGATTAGGAAGTGGATCTGCTTGCCGCTCCATTTCTGAAAGTCCTTTTGTGTATTGGAAAAAAGAAACATTCCATCAGAAAATGGAAGATCTGATTTTTCATCCTAAGTATCAAAAATTAGAACATAGCATTGCTTTAGTAAACACAGATGCTAAAGAACTTTCCAGCTCTGATGGACATAAAAATGCACCCACTTCTCCTTTCTATGAAATCAGAAGAAGAAAAAACATTCAGGATTGTAAAGAACTCAGTGAAGCTTTAGCTGAGGGTCATTTCTCTTTAATAAGAAGAATCACTGAGGAAGATGCTCTTTTGATGCATGGGATCAGTCTGACAGGAAAATTGAAACATCAATACTTTTCATTTAAGACACAATCTGTCATTGAAAGATTTCTTTTCCTCAGAAATGAAATGTCTTTAGATGAGGCTTTATGGACTTTAGATGCCGGCAAAAACCCTCATTTTTTATTTATGCCATCGGCTAAACCTTTGATGGAAAGATTAAAGTTAGAATTCCCAGAAATGAAATGGATGACGGGTTTTTCACATTTGTAAGAATATATTCAAGGGAAAGTATTAATGAATCAGAATCTTTTATCTGTTGAAGCTTTGGGTAAATGCATTATTTCTGGGGAACATATTATTCTTTATGGTTATCCTGCGTTAGCCATGTCCATTCCTTTAAAATTGAAACTTCATTTAAGAGATCTCTCTTTAGAAGAACAGCAAAAAAGTTCTCAAGGGTTTCATTTTTTGCAGGATATCTTTTGGGATATTAAAGGTTATAAAGTTACATCGAACACACTCAAGCAGGCTTTTCAAAGAGCGTTGCTTTTCCATCATAAAAAATCATTTCCTTATAAAATCATGATTGAATCTCAAATTCCTTTAGGGGCAGGCCTAGGAAGCAGTGCTGCCCTTTGTATCGCTATATGTAAACTGCTGGAAAAGCTTTATGGAAAAACTTTAGAATCACTAGAATTCAAAGCAAGAACTTTAGAATCTTACTTTCATAGGCCATCTAGTGGTTTAGACATTGCCGCTAGTTTATCTAGAGATCCTATTGTCTTCCAAAAGAACCAACCCCTTCAGAAAATACCTCCACCTAAAGGCTCCTGTTGGCTAGCCATCGATTCTGGAGAAAGAGCCTCTACATCCAGTCAGGTTCAAAAAGTCAAAAAATTGTACATTCAGAGTCCTCAAAAGATAGATTCTCAATTTGAAGCTATAGGCAAAAACACATCAGATCTTATTAACTCTTGGAAAGAGGCTGATTGGAAGTCCGTTGGTCTGAAAATGAACTCTATTTTTAGTCAGTTAGAGGATTTAGGGTTATCTACTTCAACTCTTAGTCATATGCAGAGAACATCTCTAGAATTAGGGGCGTTAGGAGCTAAAATCACGGGAGCTGGTGGGGGTGGTGTTTTGATAATATTGATAGAATATTCAAAAGTATTCAAAATGAGAAATTACTTCCAAGATAAAGTTATTTTTCAGTTAAATTTTAATTAAATTCAGAATTATTTTGACGTTTGTCAAAATATAGATTTTGGGAATTTACTCTTTTTCTTAAAAGGTTCGAAAAGCATTCCATACACTATAGGAAGATATGGAAACTTTATTAGAAGCTTTATTCCCGTCTTTAGTATTGCAAAAATCAGGGCTATATGAGGAATGGAGGAATTCCCAAAAAGATAGAATACATAGAACAGGTATTATTTTAGGGGTATTTGCTATTATTTGCTGTATCGCAATTATGCTTTTAGTAGATACTTATCTAGAAACAGAAATGCGAAAAAAAGTTCAGTTTGTAAGACAGATGCAGTGCGTATGTTTTTTAATTGTAATCGGCATTCTTATGGTATTTAAGAATATAAATATTTTTTCTAATATAGCAATTTATATTTTAAGTATCATTGCTACTGTGGGTCAATTTATTATTGTCACACACTATCCACAAGTTTCAATTTTCTACAACTTCATTTTACTCACGTTAATTATTAGTGTGACAAGAGAAGGTATAGCAATTAGTTTATTTTGGTTTGTATTGGTTTTTTTTTCATGTAATTATTTTATTATTGATTTAAGAGAAGTTAATATTAAAAACTTTTATAGTTTAATATTTGTTTGTATTTCAACAATTATTATTTTTAAATATGGATTACTGAGAGAGGTTAAAGACTTTATAAGAATTAAATTACTGATTTCTGAAATTGAGAAGAAAATTAAGATAGAGATGGAACTAAAACAAGAGATATCAGCATTTCTCCCTAAAGTTATTTATCAAAGATTCCAAGATGCCATGCAAAAACAGAAATTAACTATTTTACAGTCATTTGATCATGTTCTTATGCGCCGGGAAAAAAATATCACATGTATTTTTACAGATGTGAGAGGATTTACCCAATTTGTAAAGAACAGTACACATCAATCTAGACATCAGTATTTTGATCATATTCGCAGAACAACTCAAACTATGGAAGATCATAATGGAATACCCAGAATGATTGGAGATCTTGTCTTTGGATATTTTGATGATGATGCGGTTAAAAATAATATTATGAATACGCTAAGAGCATGTGTAACCATTTATTTAGATGATCAAGAAATAGAAACCATTAGCAATCGTTACTTTATAATGACTTATGGTAAATGTATGGTGGGTAATATTGGTGGAATTGATAGTTCAAGAGAAATTACAGCTATAGGCAACGCTGTTAATTTAGCTTCTCGTATAGACACTTTAACTAAAGAGAAAGCCTTGGCTCAAGCAATTGGTCAGAATCATATTATTATGTCTGAAAAGTTTTTTATGGAAATGGAAAACGCTTTTAATAATAAAAATCCTTTTCAAACTCAAAAAATAGATATTCATGAGTTAGAACTTAAAATTCGAGACTTTCCTGAAGAACAGTATGTTTATTTATTTTTAGGAAGCGAAGAGAACTTTAATTTACTTAATTTAAGGATGGAATAAAGTATGTATACAACACCTAACGGATCGATATTATATCCCGAAAACTATTTTAATGAGACAAGTTTGTATATCACTCAGATTAATGTACCAGGAATTAAAGAGCCTATTTTAAAACAGGATGTTAAAATTTCAGGCATAAGTCCACTAGGTATGGAATTTATTGTTTTCAATAAAGATATGAGCCCATGGCTTCACCAAACCTTAGATATTGAAATTTTCATGAGAAAAGATGTTGTTTCTTTACAGGGAGTGATAGTCCAATGTCAGGAGGGACTGACCTCTGTAAAGTGGGTACATGCGCCATCACTTTTTCCTAATCATAATGATCAGAGAAAAACACCTAGATATATTTGTGGACCAGAATTTTACCCTATAGGTGTCATATCTAATCCTTATAAATTTAATAGTTTCATACATTTTTCGGTTGAGGATATTTCTTTAAACGGAGCAAAATTTATCACTAGTATGAGGAATAAGACTCTTATTCCAGGTATGTCCTTAGATACAACAATTAATTTTCCTCTTATAGGGCAAACTCAGATTGGCATTAAAATTGTAAATTGTAATGTTATATCGCATAGAGGAAAAGATAGGGTATCTGTTCATTGTCAATTCCAAAAAGTTACATATTCTCAGAAAGAAATCATTAAACAATATCTTCTTCAGTTTGGTGTGGGTATTACAAATAAACAACTGGCAAAAGGTGGTCTAAAAGGAACCAGGTTTACTGCTGCGGCTAATTTTATGTATGTTAAAACAAAAGAAGAACTGGATGCAGTTATAGATTTAAGAGAAAAAGCCTGGAAAAGTGATGATCCTAATTTAGAATCCTTTCCAAGAGAAAAATTTACAGATGCTTACGATGCAAAATCAAAAATTTTATATGCAACAACTAATAATAGATATTTTGTTACTGTAAGAATGTATCTTCCTCAATCCCAAGAGGATTTTCATCATAAAAATCAGGTTGATTTACCTGATGATCTTCCTATTTTTTCTGAATTATGTGAGATGACTCGAATTGTGGTGGATCCAGAATTTAAAGGAGCAGATGTTTTTTCTGAATTTTTAACTCATGCAGTTATTATGTGTTTACAGGCACAACGTAGATATATTCTTTCCCATGGATTAGAAAGTATGATACGCGTTTATGAGAAATTTGGAGGAAAAAAAATAGGAAAACCTTTTAAATTTCATGATTATTTAGAACGTACTAAAACATACCTAGTTATATTTGATATCCATAAAATTGCTTTAGCCCAAGATGTTAATCCCATTTTATGGATGGTTTTTGGAAGGCAACTCACCCGATATGTCATTGAAAATAAATTACTCGTACCTACTCAATACCAAAAAGTCAGAATATATCTTTTGAATATCATAGCACCTGTTGTCGTTTTTGCAGTTATGAGACTGGGACTACTTAAAAGAACTAATAAGTCAAAAAATAAGCAAAAAGTGATTTCTTGAAGAGCATTTGAAAACAGTTACATTCCAAGATGCTATATCAGGTTGCTGCATTGATTGGTCATATAAATCAAAAAAAATCTCTTAAATCTTTATTAAATTTAAGATTTAAGACATTCTCGAATGTTAAATCTTTCCGTTGATAGAGTATATCAGCAACAGGAACCAGCTCAATACTCGTTATTTAACGACAATGAGTACCAGGGGAATCCTCGTCCTTCAGATTGGGTAAGAGGTCAAATAATAATTATAAAAAAGTCCTTGAGATACAATATTTCTGGGCGTTTTAAAATTACTTATAATGACAAAATTTTGACTTAAATTCGATAAATCTGACATTTTTAATTCAAAGTTTTTTTCATTTATTACTTTCATTTAAAAGTTATCCGACAATGTTCTATATAATTCATTTAAAATAATAGGTAAAACTATGTCCTTTCAAATTCGAAATCTTATAAAAGCAGAGGAAATAGATCGTGCAGAAGAACTTTTATATCAGGTATATATCAAAAGGTTAAATTGGAAGTTTGATCCAAAAAATCCTTCTGGCATAAAAGTAGTCACAAAAAATAATGTCCTCTATTTAACTGATAATTTCCGCACACACTGCTATTGGATAGGTGTTTTTAATGAAGAAAAATTAGTAGCATGCGCTCGTTTGGTAGGAGCAGAAAATGGAAAATTAGAAATGGAAAATTATCATTCTCTTCCAGAATTTTTACAAGGGCAACATAATAATGTTGAGTTAAACCGTGTGACAGTTGACGAGGCCTATATGAATACCTCTGCATTTTTAGCTTTAATTCAAGCAGTCGTGCAATATTTACAAAATACTCAATATAAACATATGATTGCAGCGGAACGTGTCAATAGTTTTGAGACCAGTTTTTTCATAAATTAACGTAATTCTACATTTGATGCCTCCGTGGTTGGAGGCTTATTGATATAGACCGCAGGTGGGATCTCTTGAGCTAAAGGCCTGCCTTGAGAGAATCTTTCGGGATT
>CANGWC010000011.1 GCA_947457515.1 Silvanigrellaceae bacterium | reverse complement strand
TTAACAACGGTATCCAAGAAAAGATTAAGAGAAATTGAAAATGAGATTAACAATCGACCCCGAAAAGTGTTAAATTACAGAACACCTGCTGAGGTATTCTTCGCTCACGTGAATAACCCTAGTGTTGCACTTCATGCTTGAATGGGCGATAAAGAGGTGATTTTCATATCTTTGAGTAATATTTTCATAATCATCTTTTATGGGTTCTCATAAAAATAATCAATGAAGTAATCTAAATATCAATCTTGAGTATAAAAAAAATTTATACTTTCAATAAAATCCACCATTTAAATTATTTCTAGCTAATAGATTTTTTTGAAGTAAAATGCAGTAGAGGGTATTAATATGACTGCAGTTAAGAAAATGATTTCTATCGAAGAATTTATCCATATCTATGAAGGACAACCTGTTGAATATCTCAATGGGTACCCCTTGGAATTACAAGCCACAGTTCCTGATCATGGATATGCACAAATTAATCTTGGCGTAGAACTGAGCCAATTTTTTAAGGAAAGAGATCCTAAGAATTCCGATGGATGGTGGATTCTCACTGAAGCTGCGGTCTCTTACGGTTCAAGATATCTATTTTCCCATGATTTAGCGGGATGGAAGACTTCTACATTAGCTCAAAGGCCTAGGAACTATCCTATTTTAGAAAGACCAGATTGGGTCTGTGAGATTCTCTCTACAAATCATAGACATGATCAGATTACGAAAAAACAGATCCTGCATGAATACAAAGTGCCTTATTATTGGATTGTAGATCCCACTTCTCAGATTCTTTATGTTTTTGAATGGAGTGAGAAAGCTTATCTCGCGATTTTAACTTTAGATAAGAGTTATAAAGGAAGAATTCCACCTTTTTTGGGAGGAGAAATCGAATTAATGAAACTCTTTGGAAATACAGAATAATATGGTGGGAAGAGGCAGATTCGAACTGCCGAAGGCGTAAGCCAGCAGATTTACAGTCTGCCCTCGTTAGCCACTTGAGTATCTTCCCCCAAAACGAATTATGTACATTATTTATTGGAAGTCAAATTTTAAGGATAAGTAGATGCGTCCGGTGTTGTTTGTGGTGAGAAGATCGGAGGCAATAAGTATGAAATCATAGAGGGAGTGTGCAGCTATACTCTCTAATAAAGACCCATTACGGGTGACCCATGAGAAGTAGAGCCCGGTAAGGAAGGTATTTGCAAAGTAGGCCATATCAGAAATATCTGTTCCATCGGAGGGAGCAGAAGGAGCTCTGTATTCTTTCTTCTGATCAATTGTATTAAAAAATCCTGCAACTTGGCTAGTTACATAAGGTGAACCACAGAACCGCCAATGATGATTTTTCCCTAGAGGGATTCCAAATTGAGTATGACAAGCTCCAAAAGACATACTGGAAAGAATACTTCCCGCAAGATCTGATCCTGTGAGTTGAGCAAAAGCAGGGTACTGAAAACCTCTAAATTCCGCTTCTTCACCCATACCTATAAACATAGATTGAGCTAAAATAAGGGGTAGAGCCCAAGCACGAGATAAAGGCATATGAAAGCCATTTTTAACAACACTGGATATAAAAGAAGAAGCCCCTAATAAAATCAGAGGATAAGGGTGCCATGTTTTGTATGATTCTGGATTAAAGACGGCAAGGTAAGACGTTTTAAGGTCGTAGTAGGGTAAAGGTACCACCTGGTCTTGAAAGTCTTCTTTTTGCAGTGCTTGATGGAAGGAATCATAAACACTGTAACCAAAAAGATTTCGAGATGTTGTGGAGAGATTAGATTTTAAAGATTTTGCAGCGAAATGAGTCGTTGTCCAAAACTGTGGAGCTAATAAGGGGATGATCAGAGTTGAACTGAGAAGAGCGGAATCATAATCTTCATTATAGTAGTAACCTAATCCCGGAAACATTTCTGCAAGGATCCCTGAAGTGTAGGGATTTGCTTTCAAGGTTAAAGATAAACAAAAAGGAATGAACAGAATTTTTAAAATATAATGATCAAGAGATTTCATAAGTTCCTTTAAAGAAGTTTTGCAGAGATAGTTGCCAGTTCTGACCTTTCTCCTCTTGTGAGAGTCATATGACCAGAAATAGACTCCTGAGAAAGTCTTTCGATCACATATGTTAAACCATTAGAGCTAGCATCCACATAAGGATTATCGATTTGGTAAGGATCGCCTGTGAGAACAATTTTTGTATTCTCTCCTACTCTGGTTAGAATCGTTTTGATTTCATGAGGAGTCAGATTTTGAGCTTCATCCACAATAAAATATTGATTAGGAATGGATCGACCTCGAATATAAGTTAACGGTTCAACTTCAAGAATCTTCTGTTCCATAAGATCTTGGTAACCGATAGCAAGTTTCTTGGTACGAGAATTTTGTGTTCCCATCAGAAGTTCTAAATTATCAAAAATAGGTTTCATCCATGGATTGAGCTTCTCTTCCATAGTTCCTGGAAGATAACCAATGTCTTTTCCTAGAGGGAAGACCGGACGACTGACTAGAAGTTTTTGGTATTTGTTTTCATCCGTTGTTTTCTCTAAACCAGCAGCGATGGCAAGAAGTGTTTTTCCAGTTCCTGCAGATCCCACAAGGGTAATAAGTTTAATGGAATCATCTAAGAGGAGATCTAAAGCAAAAGACTGTTCTAAATTTCTAGGGTAAAGACCCCAGGTGCTGGATTTGCTACTGGATTTCTTAGAATAGTTTAATGAACGAAGACATTGAGATTTTGCATCATATCTTCCATAAATAAACTGAGTGGGTTCATCTCTATCTTTAAGAATGACAAATTGATTAGGACGCAGATCGGAACTGTCTAAGAAAAGCTCTCTATCTTGAAGGAATTTTTCAATAATAGATCCTTCCACTTCTTGTTCTGAAATCCCAGTATAAAGTTCTTCTATATTAACTTTATTGGTTTCAAAATCTGCAACTTTAATATTTAGAGCATCAGCTTTAATCCTAAGATTAGAATCTTTTGTGATGAGAATAACAGGAAATTTTGGAAATTCTTTTTGTAAAGAGAGAGCAAAATTGAGGATCAGATGATCTGTTTTGCGTTCAAAGTACTTAGGAAGAAGATCCATTCCTGAATCTAAGGAAACATAGAGAAAACCAAGATCTTTGTGAAGAGTAGGGTGTTCTGAAGAGTTCTTATAAAGGCTTTGGTAAGCTTTAGTGAGAGGAATACCCTGATTGAGAGGTCCTTTTTGACGAAGGTCATCAAGGATACGGGAGACTTCTCGGGCATTTCTTCCCGTTTCTGTCATGAGTTTTTTGAAGTGATCTAATTCTTCAATGGCACTGATAGGGATATAGACATCATTGTCTTCGAAAGAAAAAAGAGAATTAGGATCGCTTAGAAATATATTGGTATCGAGTATAAACTTTTTTTTCACAAAAGCAGTTACCGAGACTTAATTTTAAGCTCTTCGTCGATGTAACGAGAGAATTCTGCAACATCTAATCCACCGGAGACTTTTCTACCGTTGACATAGAAAGCAGGAGTTCCGTTAACTCCATATTTACTTCCATCTTCAAGGTCTTTCATAACGTCTGCTTTAACAGAGTCTTTCTTAAGACAATCTTTAAATTTAGGGATATCTAACTTAATTTTTTGAGCAAGTTCTAGATAGAGAGGCTCACCTAATTTAGCATAATCTTCATAAAGTCTATCATGCATTTCAAAATATTTATTTTGTTCGCCAGCACACTTAGCAGCAACAGCAGCAGGAAGTGCTTGAGGGTGGATTTGAAGAAGTGGGAAATCTCTATAAACCCATTTCACTTTGCCATCATACTTACGGATGACTTCTCTTAATGTAGGAACCATACGGGAGCAGAAAGGACACTGATAATCTGCAAATTCTGTGATGGTTACAGGTGCTTTTTCGGATCCATAAGTATGACCTTTACCCACACCAATTTCTAATCTAGGTTCCACAGGTTTAGGGTAACTGATCTTCAGATCACCTTTTTCATAAGATTGAGCGATTAAATTTTGTAGAGCAGCACTCTTACCTTGCATTTCAAGGTATTCTCTAATTCTGGGAGCTCTTTCTGCTGTAGGCATTTTCTGTAATCCAGGATTGTCTTTATTAGCTTCTAAGAATTTATCTACTTCGGCTTTAGAGACTTTAATGGTGTCTTTAAAGTAATGCTCTTGAGCTTCTTGAATATCTTTAATTCCTTTAGAAGAAGCATATTTAGTGAAGTACTCTTTTGTAAATCGATGTTCTAAAATCTCTTCTAAAGCTTTGTATTTTTGATGATCAGCTTCATAGATCTTGATTTGTTCTTCAGGACTTAAATCAGAAAAATTCAGAGTTGTTCCTCCAAAACTTCCAATGGTTTGAGATGGGGTATTATCCGCAAACGCAACAGAAGAAGTTTTTTCAGATTTTCGATTTGAAAAGGTGACAAAAGCGATTAAAATGGATAAAGATGCAATACCAATAATTATATTTTTCATAGATGGATAACTCGTGACTTGTCTGTATTTTTTCATGGTTTTAGTATGAAGTCAATTCTACTTGCCCTAGGTATTCTCTCTTCTCTTCAGGGTTTCTCTGATGAACCAATCTCTCAAGAAGAGTTGATAACTGTTCCCATAGAGCAAAAAACTGAAACTGAGCCTATTCAAAAAGAAATTCCTCCATGGTTAAACCAACTTTGGATAATACCAGGATTTGTAAGTTTTTATTTGCTGGGTAAAGATTCTAAAGTAACGAATCCTGAAATAAAGGTGACTGATCAGGAAAGAAAAGAAGAGATTGAAGATGAAGAAGAAATGTATTCAGGAAGAGTGTTTGACGAGGAAGATGAAGATTTAGAAATTCTTTTTTCCATACAAGACGCGGAACATCTAAGGACTCATATTATAAGTTCTCCCTTAAATATTTTTGCTGGTATAGAAAGACTACTTCAAAAGAAGTTGAATGCATCAACATTTGTCATACAAATCATGGATTATTTAGAAAGTGAAAAAATACAAACAGACAAAAAGATGCAACAAGCACTTTCCAGTGAGGGTTATGAATATGTAGAACAAAAGTCAAAATCTAAGTTTGCTGCAAATAGTGAAAGTATTGTTTTGAGTGCTTTATATAAAGTTTTGGTAGATACAGAGAATATTTTTGCATCTTATTTTGATGATGAGTATGGAGCCTACATATCCTCTAGAGTTGATTCAGATCTGTTAAAAGATAGATCTATTGTGACTGAACAAGAGCAAAGGCAATTCCTTGAAAACTTGTATGATTTAAAGATGAGTCGAAACCGTAGTCAAAAGCCTATAAAACATAGTGCAATTGATTTTGATTTAACGGATGAAGAAGAAGATAACCTTATAAATAAAACTCACCAAAAAATGCCAGAAGTAGCTCAATTTCAATTTATAACACGCACTACAGGCTTGTTTGTTTTTGTGACAGATGTCCTATATCCAGAAGCACCCTTTTTAAAAGATTTTACAAAATCTTTTTTAATAGGGAATCATACTTACTGGTTAGAAAAAATCACTCAAGAATTTCGTAGGATTCAAAAGAGCCATACCCCATAGGCACGAGATGCCTAGATCTCCCTAGACTCGGTCAGGGAATAAGATTCCCTAAGTAAAATTTTCCCTCTGTCCTTCCTAGAATCCGGACTATTCTTTTTTCTATGGCTGCAAATAAACCTCTGAGTTGGAAAAATCCTGATATTGCTATCGCTGCATGTATCGTAGGTATCTTTTTTATACTTTTAGTTCCTATTCCAAGTGTTCTTCTCGATTTCTTTTTAGCGTTATCATTATCTTTTTCTGTGATTATTCTCCTTGTGAGTTTATACATTTCTAATCCTTTAGAATTTGATTCATTTCCTTCGTTATTACTTCTTTCTACATTGTTTCGTTTAGTTCTTAATATTGCCACAACAAAATCTATTTTGATGAATGGTGGCACAGAGAATCATGGGGTTAGTGAACTGGTTCAGGCTTTTGGAAATGTTGTGGTAGGAGGCAATTTCTTTGTAGGATTTGTGGTCTTTATTATCATTATGGTGATTAACTTTATAGTGATTACAAAAGGTTCTGGAAGAATTGCAGAAGTTGCTGCTCGGTTTACCTTGGATGCAATGCCTGGGAAACAAATGTCCATTGATGCGGAATTAAATGCCGGTCATATCGCTGCAGATGAAGCAAAGATCAAAAGAAAAGCTATTGAAGCTGAAGCTGATTTTTATGGAGCTATGGATGGTGCCAGTAAGTTTGTTCGAGGGGAATCTATAGCCGCTATTTTGATCACAGGAGTGAATATCTTATTTGGACTTCTTGTGGGAATGATCCAGCAAGGAATGGATCCTTTATCTGCTGCTAAGACATTTACTTTATTATCTGTAGGGGATGGTCTGATCAGTGCTTTACCTGCGCTTATGATATCCACCGCATCAGGTATTATTGTGACCCGTGCCAGTTCTGAAGGTCACTTAGGTGAAACCATAGGAAATCAAATTCAAGCTCATCCTAGAGCTTTTTACGGAACAAGTGTTCTGATTATTCTTTTAGCTTTGATCCCAGGATTTCCTAAGATCCCCTTCTTTGTTTTAGGGGGAGTTCTTTTTATGATTGGACGAAACTTCCAAAAACAAAATCTGATTAAAGAAAACCTACTAGAAAGTGATAAGAATCAATTGGAACAAGATCAAGAAGATCCTGATTCTTGGATGAAAGTTGATAGTCTTACCATCGAAGTGGGACACGCTTTGATTCATCTGATTGACCCTCAAGAAGATGGAGAAATGATCAATAGAGTCCAAAGTATCCGAAAACAATTCGCTCAAGATATGGGAGTTGTTGTCCCTCAAGTTCAACTTAAAGATAACCTCACATTGGATCCTCACAGATATTCTATTCTGATTAAAGGAACTCCTGTGGCTTCGGGATATCTGATGACAGATTGTTTCTTAGCCATGGATCCTGGTTCTATAGAAGATCCTATTGAGGGCGAAGTCACTCAAGATCCTGTTTATGGATTAGCGGCTTTATGGATCGCTAAAAGAGATAAAGAAGAGGCTATTTTAAGAGGTTATACCGTTGTGAATCCAGCAACTATTATAGCAACTCATATCACCAAAATCCTTAAAGAAAACATGGCTGAATTGCTCACTCGTCAGGATATTCAAGTCGTTGTGGATAGACTTAAAGTGACTCATCCTAAAGTTATTGAAGAAGTTCTGCATCCAGAAAGATTGACATTAGGTGACGTTTTAAAGGTCATGCAAAATTTACTCAGAGAAGAAGTGTCGGTACGGGACAGTCTTTCCCTATTCGAGTGCCTAGCAGATCATTGTAAAATGGTTAAGAACCCTGATGTTTTATCTGAGCAATGCAGACAAGCAATAGGGAGAAGTATTGTTCAAAAATACTTAACAGATGATGGGGTCTTAAACGTTATGGCATTTGATAGGGTGATTGAAGATGTTCTTGCAGGAGCACTTGTGACGAGTGAGAATGGATCTACATTTTTCAAAATAGAAGCAAATGTTGCTAAAAGTGTTTTAGAGAAGGTCGCTGAAACTTCTGAGAAATGTGCAAGTCTTGCAGCACCTCCTGTTCTTCTTGTTTCTGCAAGACTCAGACAAGCTCTTCAAAAGCTGATTCGTAGGTATATCCCCACACTTTCGATTCTTGCTTACGACGAAGTCCCCCTTAACGCTAAAATTAAAACTTTAGAACTTATTCATTAGGAACAGATATGGAAACACGAAAATTTATTGGTTCAAGCATGCAAGATACTATGGATTTAGTTCGTAAAGAATATGGACAAGATGCTATTATCCATGAAGCACAAGAACTCAGAGAAGAGAATAAATTTCAAATCACAGCCTCTCCAGAAGGGGGTAAGAAATTTAAAAGACCTATATTCCCTGTCCTTCAGAAAAAATCCAGTATGACCATCGTTCGATCTGAAATCCCTCAGAAAGATAAAGAAACACAGGTGTCTCCTCTGATTAAAGACGTTCAAGATGAACTGGATAAATTTAGAAGAGAATTAAAATCCTTACCCTCTTTACAAGTCTCAACACAAATTCAAGAAATGAAAATGCTCTTAAGTGATATGAGGAAAGATAAGTATCAAGAAGGTTCTTACCCTCTTCATCTACAAGATATCTATCTCAAACTCAAAACATCCGGGATCGGAGAAGGGATCATCTCTGAAGTGATGAATACTTTAGAAAATGCTACAGATCAGTATCTTCCTAAAGCCATTCAATGTCTTCTCCCTAAAATGAGTGTCTATTCCGAAGATTTTAGATCTCCAGTGTGTTTAGTTGGTCCAACGGGCGTAGGTAAAACACTCACAACCGTTAAGATCGCTGCAGCTATTGGTACAAAAGTTCAACTGATATCTGTAGATAATCTTAAATTAGGAGCAAGCGATCAACTCAGAATTTATTCTCGTATCTTAGATGCAGATTTTGAATGTGTTTCTGATATTGAAGATATTCCTCAAATCATTGCAAGTAATCCTGTTTTTACGATTATAGATACTCCGGGAGTCACACTCAAAGGAGAAGTTCAGAAGAATATTCTCACTCAGATTAAAGCTCTTCCTATCCCTGTTTCTTTTCATGGGGTGTTGTCAGCAACCATGAAACAAAGAGATATGGAAGAAACTCTCCGGGGAATCTCTTTTCTGAATCCAGAAAGTCTTATCTTTACCAAACTCGATGAGTCTTGGAATTTTGGAGAGATCTTTAATACCTCTTACCTTCATTCACTCCCTTTAAGTTACTTTGCCACAGGTCAATCATTAGATGACTTTGAAAAAGCAACCAAAGAACGAGTCATTGAAAGAATCTTTCAACTTTAAGGGGAAATTATGCAGTTACATACTTACGAAAATCTTTGGAATGAAGTTCACCAATTTCAAGAAAAACCTAAAGGACCTCATGTTTTAGCGATCTCCGGGGGAAAAGGAGGCGTGGGTAAATCTTTGACAACGGCAAATCTAGGCCTCTCACTTCATCAGTTAGGAATGAGAACATTACTCATAGATGGAGATCTGGGATTAGCTAATCTAGATGTTTTAATGGGTGTTGTTCCTCAAACATCTTTAGAAGATATCATCACAGGCCAATCTCCTGTTCAGGATGTTATGATGAATGTGTATCAAGGAATGTATCTCTTACCATCTTATAGTGGAATACAGAAAACACCTCAGCTTTCATACCCTCAAAGATCTTATCTTTTCCAACAACTTCAAAATTTTTGGAATGATCTTCAATTTGTTTTGATCGACACAGCTGCTGGAGCTTCAGATACTGTGGAACAATGGTTACTTTCTAGTCATAACGTTGCTTTAGTTGTGACCCCGGATCCCACAAGTTTAACAGATGCTTATGCTTTAATGAAAATCCTTAAATGCAAAGGACATCAGATGAAGTTTAAGCTTTTAGTTAACATGGTCAAAAACCAAGAAGAAGGCCTACAAATTTTTAAACATATGTCTTATGTCACTATGGAACACTTAGGAGTTCCCTTAAGTCTTCTCGGAATTGTTCCAGAGGATATTTCCTTAAAACATTCCGTCAGAGAAAGAAACTTATGTGTTCAAAAATATCCTTTCAGTGAATCTTCAAAAGCTTTCCGTAAAATAGCTCTTGAAATTGTTCAGGAAAGGGTTGATCAGCCCTCGGATTTCCTCAAGAAAATGGTAGGTTTCTAATGGCATTACCCGCAAGAAAAAATCCATACTTTGTTCCTACCGGGGATCCTATGAGAGATAAACTCATTATGGATTTCACGCCATTATTGAAGTTTATTTCACAGAAAATAGCCACAAGGTTACCTTCTAATATCGATGTTGATGATCTCTTCTCTGCCGGGGTGATTGGTCTTATGGATGCTATTGATAAATACGACCCCACTCGAGACAATAAATTCAAGACTTATGCAGAATTTAGGATCAGAGGAGCAATTCTAGATGAGCTTCGAGATCAAGATTGGGTTCCCAGATCGATTCGGGACATTAATAAAAAAGAAGACAAAGCAAGAGTTGAACTGGAAAGACGTTTAGGCAGATCTCCTAAGGATGGAGAAATTGCCGAGTTCATGGAAGTGCCACTAGAAAAATATCAGAAAAAACAAAGCTATAAGGTTTCCATGATCTCCATTGAAGAGCTAGGAGGGGCCCAAGAGGGTGAAAGAAGGTCACTTTTAGAGTGTATCGAAAATCCTAATGCTAAAAATCCTTTCACTTTCCTCCGACACAAAGGATTAGAGGATACGCTTAAGCAAACAGTGGAAGAACTCCCTGATAAGCAAAAACTCGTTTTAAGTCTTTATTACTATGAAGATTTGAATCTTAAGGAAATAGGAAAAATCATGAATGTTACTGAATCCCGTGTTTCACAACTTCACAGTCAAGCAATCACAAAGCTTAAGACTAAACTTAAGAACTTATTGCAGGAATAGGAGAGCATCATGGCACTACCCCCACCCAGTATAAATATACTCATTGTTGATGACTTTAAGACAATGCGAAAAATCGTACAAACAGTCTTAAAACAATTAGGTTATGTTAACTTTAGAGAAGCTGAGAATGGAGAAGAAGGATTCCAACTTTTAAAGACACATCCAGATATTGATTTTGTCGTCAGTGACTGGAATATGCCTAAAATGACAGGATTAGAGCTTTTACAAGCAGTCAGAGCTGATGCTCAATTAAAACATCTTCCTTTTCTTATGGTGACTGCAGAAGCAGACAAAGCAAATATTGTCGCTGCCGTCCAAGCCGGGGTCAGCAATTACATTGTGAAACCTTTTAATCCAGCGACTATGAAAGATAAATTAGAAAGAATTTTTGCAAATTATGAGGCTAAGAAAGTCGCATGAAAAAATCAGAAGCTTTATGGCTAACTTCTAAGAAATCTCCGACCTTAAAGCTGATTCAAAGAGAAGTAGAACTTCTTTACGGAACATATAGTATCTTTCAAGACCCTATGATTGAAGGAACGACAATTGCTTTATCTACAGAAGGATTAATCTTTAAGTCATATGTGCCTTCTATCACTGAATCCCTTATAAAAGTTTGGATAAGACTTCCTAACTATTGGAAATTAAAATCAAAATATGTGGATTATCAAAGAAATGATCCTCCTCAATATCTTCATGTTCTCAGTCGAATTATTTCTATGGAAGAAGTGGAGAGTTCTCAACCTTATTACGAAGTTCACTGTGAAAATCTCACCATTGATTCTACAGATATTAAGGTTTTGGAGGAATATCTCTCATGATCATGATTATCAGTGTTATCGCTATTGTGACATTGATCGTTGAAACAGGATTTTTCTTATATTTCTTTCAATCTTTTCAACGAAAAATCAAGAATCGTGAAAAAGAATATAACTTCTTAGATAAAGAAAGAGGAGAACTTCGTAAACTCCAACAAAGAATGGAATCAGAGATCAAAGAACTCATAGAAGAAGGTGATCACAGATTAGGCCACCTTAAAGCTTTGTATGTCGATGGACAGATGCAAAATCAGAAATGGACACAAAGCCTTGAACAACATAAAGAACAATGGCAAAAACTCGTCCAAAGCTCTTTAACAGAATATGAAGAACAAAGAAACGGAGCTGTTCTCCATGCACAAAAGGTTTTCATGGAATCTGAAAAGGTTCAATCCCGTTTAGAAAACCGTATTGAAGACATTAAAAGCTTAATTAGTGTCGTCGAAAAGAAGGTTCCCACTCTGAAATTGGTCAAAGACTTTGAAAGTCAAAGATATTCTCAAGCAAGAAGTCTTGTGGAAGAAGGAAGAGAACCTAATGATATTGCAAGAGAAACAGGATTAAGTGTAGGGGAAGTTCTCTTGATTTCTCAAGTCAAACGAAAATAAAAGTTGTGAAAAATCCTCTTCGATATACATTAGAGGCTTATGAAGCACATTACAGCCCTAGTGGGACGCCCTAATGTTGGGAAAAGTACCCTTTTTAATAGGTTAATTCAAAAACGCAAAAGTCTTGTTTCTCCCATTTCCGGTGTGACCCGGGATCGGGTCATGGGATGTATCCCCCACACAGGTCTTTGGATCTGTGATACCGGAGGGTTAGATTTTTCCCCGGAAGGGATCCAAGAACATCTCCAACATCAAGTTGAGTTAGCTCTTGCTTGTTCTCCCTATCCTATCCTTGTTGTTGATGGTCTAGAAGGATTACACCCCCTAGATCTTGAAATTGCCACTTGGCTTAAGAGAAGAGGATTACAGTTTTATGTAGCTGTGAATAAGTGTGATGTTTATAAACACACATTTGGAGCCTCAGAATTCTATAAACTGGGTGGTAAAGAACTCATTCTTCTCAGTGCAGAACATGGCACTGGGATCTCTGATCTCATTGAAAAAATACAAGAAGTGACCCCCCTTCAAAAAGTTGTGGAAACACAAGATATCTCCTTTGCTTTTGTGGGTAAGCCTAATGTTGGAAAATCTTCTCTATTAAATCAACTTCTTAAAGAAGAAAGAAGCCTTGTTCATCATAAACCAGGAACCACCCGGGATGTCATTGATGGTCGCATCACTTTCTTTGAGAAGAAAATTAATATCCTGGACACTGCAGGTATCCGAAGACATGCTAGGACTGAAGGTGTCCTAGAATACTTAGGGATGATCCAAACTCATAAAGCTATTGAAGAAGCACAAGTCTTAGGTGTTGTTTTAGATGCAACCTCTGGACTCACTTCCGGAGATGCCCGGATTGCAGGTTATGCTTTTGAGACACGTAAACCCATTATGTTTATTGTGAATAAATGGGATCTTTTGGATACAGAACAAAAAGAAGTCTGGAAGAAGAATACAAGCACTTTCTTTCCATATTTAAGTTACGCTCCCACTCTTTTTGTTAGTGCTAAAACAGGACTTCATGTCTCTCATATTCTCCCTTTGATCACAGAACTCTATGAAGAGTGTGGACAAAGAGTGGCAACCTCTAAAGTTTCATCATTTATCAGAGATCTTCAAAAAGAATTCACTCCACCTTTAAGAAAGAACCGACAAGGGCCTATTAAGCTTTATTACGGAACACAAGTGAGTGCCACACCTCCTCAGTTTGTATTATTCTGTTCACATCCTGAAGAGCTTCATTTTAGCTATAAACGATTTGTCGAAAATCGTCTTCGTAAACAATTTGAATTCCATAGAGTTCCCATTAATGTGATCTATCGATCTCACCGTTCAGATGTCGTGGAATGAAAGCTTCTGTCTACTGGAATTATGCCATAGATTTTTGGGCTGAATACATTCATGAGATCTCAGAATACAAATTCTTACCTCTAGATGATTGGCTCAAATTTAAATTCCGAAGAATGCCTCAAATTGGGAAAAGAGATCGTCTTGTTTACGGTAACATCTTGTATGTTGCTGCAAGGTTTCACAGTTCATGCCAATCTTTAGGAGATCTCTCTTCCGAAGAAAGTCTCAGAGTGAGTCTATTCCTTCAAAGAAAGAACTTTGAAGCTCTTCAAAAATATCTTGTATCAGACTCTTATCTCTATGATGACTTTCGTGGTTTCTTAAATGATTTTTCTTCCTATGAAGCTAAATTCAAAATAGAAGATGATTTTATTTTAAGTGGTTTCCCTGAAGAGTATAAAGACTATCTCTTAGAACGAAAGCTCATCAGTCAGTGGACCGATGAAGACACAAACAAATTTATGCTCATGCAATGTTTAAGACCTCCTCTATGGGTTCGATATCAAGGCAGATCGTTTCTATGGGGAGAATCCCGTGTTCCCATCCAAAAGTCTCCTCATTACCAAGAAGGATTCATTGAAGTTCAAGACTTTGCAAGCCAAGGAATAGGATCCAAGGTTAAAGCTAAGAATGGACAGAAAGTTTGGGATTCCTGTGCAGGAGCTGGAGGTAAATCCTTACAAATATCTCAGTCTATGAATAATACCGGAACGATCTTTGCCAGTGATATTCGATCCCGTGCATTAGAAGAACTCAGAGTGAGAGCGGCTCGTGCTCATTCAGATAATATTATGTGTCTTCCCTGGAATGGAGAAGATCTTCCTTTAGATAAAGGATCTATGGATTGGGTCTTAGCCGATGTTCCTTGCACAGGTTCAGGAACATGGAGAAGAAATCCTGATGCTAAAATTCGGATGTTTCAAACTCAAAGCGAACTTCAAGGTATTCAATCTAAGTTACTGAGACTTTCCAGTCTAGCTGTTAAAAATAAAGGCAGTCTTGTTTACGGAACATGCAGTTTCTTTAAATGGGAAAATGAAGATGTCGTGAATCAGTTTTTAGAAGAGAATCCAGATTTTACGTTGCAGTCCATGGAGATGTTAGGGTGTCCTTATAAGAATAGCGATACGATGTTTGTGGCTGTTTTGAAGAGAGACAAGGTATAATTTGAGTAAATTATTCTGTTACTTAAATTGGATTGATTTAATCGTTTATTAATAAAGAAGACCTAGTTGATCTAATAATCCTGTTTTTGGGGTTGTTAACCATTTGGGTTCATAACCAGCTAAATTTATAGCTTCTTTAATTAATTTTTCTCTTTTTAATCTAAAATCTTCTTTTACAATATTTAGTAGTTCTGGAGATTTTTTAACCTCTGGATTCTTTGTGATAGCGTAAATATCCTTTATAAATTCTGCCATACAGCTATTGAATGAAAATATATAGTCAGCTATCTCTTTTTTATCTGTTAAGGGGTTCTTTCTATACTTCTGTAATTCTATATCATTAAGCATGAAATAATCCTGAGAAACAACACGTCGTCTCTTATCATCCATTGAAAGATTTTGTAGATTCATTTTATTAGCAGGGAATTTTCTTATTTTATAAACAATATTATCAATTTCGGATTGTGAGGGTGTAGCAGTACGTATATGGAAGAATATATTTTCAACATCTTGTAAAGTATCGGCCCCAGGACTTAAAAGAGCAATAGGTTTTTTATCAATATCTTGTATGTCAACAGCCTTAACTTTATTCATTTTATGAGCTAATAAAGCGGCTAATAGAGTTCCGCCAACAAGTATACCTCCTACGATTTTAGGATCTACACTGTTACCTTCTTTTTTATCTTTTGAATTGGGATCAATAGGAGTTTGGTTCTCTAATGTTTTTGTATCTACAATAGCAGGTGTAACCGATGGATCTGTTACTTTATTTTCAGGAGATACACTTTTAGGAGTATCAGCTGTTTCTGATGATTTTTGGGCTGAAGGACAACCCGTTGTTAATGCCATCAATATGATAAGCATTGATCCTTTAAATTGATTCATAATTAACCTCTTTTCAGTATTATCGAAAAAAAAAAAAATAAAACTTTATTTAAATCTAATATTTATTTGAAAATATTAATATTATCTAATGTTTTTAGGTATATGAGAAATTGGGATTTTTTATAGTAAGAGGTGCTGATTTAGAAAGATGAATTTTAAAAAAATTCGTTAAGCTAAAAAATCTCAAAAAAATAGTAAAGTTCATTATAAAATTAAAACAAAAAGCTTATTCTTTAGTTTGTGAAGGATATGTAGAAATATGAAACATGATCAGATTGAATGGGCACAGGAATTTTTGATCCAAAAAGGATATGAGATTACAGCTACGCATCAAATGATTCGAAGTATGCCATGGTCTGAAGTGATATGTTTTCCTACGACACAAGGTAAAATTTATCTTAAGTCCATGGCAAAAGATTTTGCTAATGAAGCTGTGTTATTGTCTTTTCTCAGTTCAATAGGAATTAAGCATCTGGTACAAATTTTAGGCATACGTGAAGATGAACATTGCTTCCTGATGAGGGATGCAGGTAGTCCTATGCGAGATATCCTAAAAATAGAATTTAATCTTTTGGTGCCTTCTCAGGCAATTAAGATCTATGCTGATATCCAATTAGCATGTGTCATATATGTTGACACACTTTTAAAGATTAATATGAATGATTGGAGAATAAAGCAGCTTGTTAATCTATACATACCACTTATAGAAAATTTAGAGTCTTTGATGCTTGATGGGTTAGAAAATTCAGATATTAAGAAATTACGTTCCCTTAAAGATAAGTTTGAATCTTTATGTAAAAAACTTTCTTATTTTGGAATACCTGAAACTTTAGAACATGGCGATTTTCATGATAATAATATCCTTAGCAATGATGGAATTATTGCAATCAGTGATTTTGGGGATGCAACTGTCAGTCATCCATTTTTCTCTATGTGTGCGTATTTGAGAAGTTTGGAAGAAAATCATGATATAGGCTTAGAAGATCAAAGGTCTCTTATTTTAAAGAATGTTTACTTAAAAAAATGGAGTACTTATCAGTCTCATGAGAAATTATTAGATGCTTTTAATATAGCCTATGCTCTGAGACCCTTTGTTTTTTGTTTAAATTTTATAAGGGTAACTCGATGTTCAGGCTTAGAAAAATATCCACAATATAAGATGCATTTGATTGAATCAATGAAAACTTTAATTAAAAGTATTTCGGAATATCAATAAATTTAAGCCTTTTTTTAATTTTACAGAGGTTTCTCAGGAGATTAGTTTTTTAGAAAAAGATCTCTTTGTTTAGCAGGGAGAAAGCTACCTCTATACTTAAATAATTAATGCAGAAATTTTTTTTCAAAGATATTTCTGTAATCATTACAGTATTTTTATTTTAAATAAGTCATTAATCTAAAAACAAGAACTTATTTAAATAGAAAGTTTTTATAAAGACTCACTTAATTATAAGTAATCAGTGAATCTTTATAATCAACAATACGTTACTAAAAATATTACTAGGAAGAAGAGTGTTACCTAAATACTATTTAGACATTTCACTAAGTTTTTTGTTTAAGGCATGTATTTGAGATTCAGACTCAGATAATTTCTTTTTTAGCTCCATACGAAGATTTTCTTTTTTCTCTTCATCAGCATCTTCGATTTTCTTTTTCATATCTTTTCTAAGATTGTCTGCTTCTTTTTTCCATTTTTCAATTTGTTCCTTTACAGAATCAACAGTATCTGCCATGTGTTCTTTCACATAATCAACAGTATCTCCGATATGTTCCTTTACATAATTAACAGCATCTCCCATATGTTCTTTTACAGAATCAACAGTACCTTTCGTGTTTTTATTTAAAGAATCAAGAGTATCTGCTGTATGTTTATTTAAATAATTAGATTTATGTTCTGGTGTGTTTTGTTTTTCCATTTTAATTACTCCTAAAATTATATCTAACCTATATTTAATTAAATAGATACTAAAAAAAAATCAAAGTGGAGGAATAATTATAAATTAGTCTGTTAAATTAATTATTGTTTTTGGAACTTAATAATAAATATATTTGTTTTTATTTATTAAGTTTAATAACATTAATTTAATTAATTAATTATAAATAGATTTTAATTTGTGTTAATATTAAGTATTTAGATAAAAAAACACATTTTTAAAAATAGTATCGTTACTTTAATTAGGATATATTTTTTTAAGTTTATTTTTTAGGATCTCAATAATTTTTTCTTAATCACTCGAGCAACTTCCTTTGGTTAAATAATTTTTAAAGAGATAATTTATTTAGGATAAAGCGAGTAAGAAGGAATCCTTATTATTGCGGCGGGCAAAGACGCCGGTAGGAATTCTGCAAAATGTTTGTGCTTCTGGAATGGAAGCAGCAAATACAGCAGAATTCGCAAGCTCCTCAATTTATTGAGGAGTATTTCACTTTTTAGAAGAGAATCTAGATTTTACGTTGCAATCAATGGAGATATTAGGGCGGGCCCATTTATGCAATTTTAAAGTTAATGGAAGGATCAATTTTTTCATTATAAGAAATCAACTTATCGGTAGAAACTTTATCAATTCTATGATGAACAATTTCGCTAATACGAGATTGATCGATGCCTAAAAAATCAGCAAATTGTGATTGATTCATGTTGTTTTTGACCATGTATTTCAAAAGATTTTGACATAATTTCCAACGAAACTTCTCTGAAGGAGTAGAACTTGTTCCAACCATGAGTGTTCCTTTTACTTTCTTTAATTTCTCATCCATTTGTCTAAGTTTTTCTGGACTTGGAAACTTAATATCAACATGAGTATTCGATTTTTTCATATGATCTCCTATAAGCATTGACTACTTCTACAAATGGTTGGTTATCATGTAAAATTCATATGAGTTTGTAGATTTTACCATTTATATTCAAACACTTATCGTATATTATTCGGCTCGCAAGACTGTTATATATGGACTTGCAAGATATAGCAAGAAATATAAGTTTCATCTATCAGTTATTTAAAATAAAAAAATTCTGCAATATACTTATATGGATTATAAAGTAATGCTAAAAATCAATGATGAATTATAGCCTATCCCCAAGCCAAACAAGGCCTATCCTTAAGTGGGCAGGAGGTAAATCAAAGTTACTGCCAAATCTCATTCCTATGTTTCCTAGCAAGGCCCATCGCTATTTTGAGCCTTTTATGGGAGGGGGAGCAGTATTCTTTGGACTAAATTTTGAAGGACAATCCCTTCTCAATGATTTTAATCATGAACTGATCTCCCTTTATGAAGTCGTTAGGGATCATCCTGAGCTTTTAATGAAGTCGTTAGATAAACTTTCAAATCACTATTCAGAAGAATATTTTTACCAGTTGCGATCTCAAAATCTGAAATCAAAAATTGAATCTGCAGCAAGAACAATTTTTCTCAATAAGTGTGGATACAATGGCTTATACCGACAAAATTCCAAAGGAGAATTTAATGTTCCCTTTGGCAAAAGATTAAAATGTCCAGCCTTATATAAAGCTTCAAATTTACTCAATGCTTCTCAATCACTTCAAAATACAAGACTCACATCTATAGATTTTGAATCATTCATTGATCAAGCAAAAAAAGGAGATTTCATCTATTGTGATCCTCCTTATGAGCCCCTTTCTAAAACTTCTTCTTTTAATACGTATCAAGGAGTTGGGTTCACTCAAAAAGATCAAATCAGACTCAAAGAAAGCTGTCTTAGAGCTCAAGCGAGAGGAGCATGGGTAGTGATCTCCAATTCATCTGCTGAATTTATAAAAGATCTCTATAAAGACTGTCAGGTTGAAACTATTAAGGCAAAACGATCTATTAATTCAAAAGGTAAAAATAGAGGAGAAATAGATGAGCTTGTTATCGTCATGAAACCACATGATGTGACAGCTCATGAAAATACAAAAAACGATTGAAAAATATCATAAATCAAGTATTGATTTTGAATGATCCAAAAACATTCTCATTCCAAACATGAATATCATCAGACAATCAATCAAATTCAATTGATGATAACTCTCCTAAAAAAAGTCCCTTATGTTTACAGTTTGGATATGATTCAGTCTTTAGAAAGCATTCAAAAATTCATTGAAAGCCATATCAAACAATGAAAACATTCTCTTTACTTCTTGTGGAAGATCAATCTTTAGACGCTCAGATCTATCAAGATTTTTGTTTAAGATTAGGATTTCATTTTCATTGGATCCCATCTTTAGAGGAGTTTCATTCTCCTCAAACACAAGCTCTCTTGGAAGATAATGTCTTTGATTATGCACTCATTGATATTTATTTAAGTCCTAAAAATCCTAGTGGATTAGAAATTATCCAAAATATTTCTCAAAAATATCCTTTCACCACTGTAATTGCCATGAGCTCTTTTTGGGATAAAGAAATCTATGAACAATCTTTAAAAAGAGGAGCACATCATTTTCTGAGGAAACCTTGCTTGAATTTAGATGAATTTTCTTTAGCTTTAAATTCAGGACTGCATCAAAAACAATTACAGTTTCTGATTAATCAACAGAAAAAAAATTCATTACCTATCTCTTCTTTTTTATTACAGCAGTGTCCTCTAGGTTTAGTTTTAGATCATCAAACACATCTTAAAATACAACAAAGCTCAGAACATCATTCGATCCCAGTTGTGATCCATGGAGAATCAGGCACAGGTAAAGAAGAAATTGTAAAAGCTATTTATCATCAAAGAGTCTCAGATAGAGGATCTCCCATTCCTTTTGTTTCAGTGAATTGTGCCAATATTCAAAACGATCTTTTAGAAAGTCAGATGTTTGGACATAAGAAAGGATCTTTTTCTGGGGCCTATGAATCTACAGTAGGATTTATAGGAGAAGCTCACGGAGGGATCTTATTTTTAGATGAGATCCAATCATTAAATCTTTCATGTCAACAAAAACTTCTCAGAACTCTTCACGATGGATCTTATCAAAGATTAGGAGATACCAAAGTTCTTTATTCTCAATTTCAAATTATTGTAGCTAGTAATCAAACCTTAGATAGCCTTGTTTTTGAAAATAAAATCATGATTGATTTAAGAACACGTTTGACAGGAATTGAAATTTTTCTCAAACCATTAAGGGAACGAGTGGAAGAAATGCCTCTTTTTATAGCTCTGATCCTAGAGAAAAAAGCCATTCAATTAGATCCTGTAAAGTTCTCTCAATTAGTCAAAAAATGTCAAAGTTACTATTGGATGGGAAACATCAGACAGCTTTCTATGGTCATTCAGCTTTGGCTTATTATATCTAAAAATCATCATATGGATGATTTTCCTCTTTATCCCACAATGAATCATCCTAAAGACACTCAACAAATTAAGGATACTGAAAAAGAAGATCTTCCTTTGAAAGATGTCATAGAAAATCTAGAGAAAGAATATATTAAGAAACATATGGATAAGTACCAAGGTAACTGTAGCCAAGTTTCACGTATCTTAAAGATCTCAAGAACAACTCTAGATGCTAAACTTCAAAAATATTCTTTTGGTAAAAATTCGTAACCACTTGATCTCCTTAAAATATTTGTAAATCATTGATAAACCCCTACAGAAAACTATTTCTTCTTTGCAAGATGGCCCTGTCTCATAACATATCCTTTAATCATTCTTTGACATTGTTATTACAATGTAATACATTCTAATCTATGGATTTTGAATGGGACGATGAAAAAGATCGGATAAATTTTAAAAAACACGGTATCCGGTTTTCTGAATCCATTAGCGTATGGCTCGATGATTCTGCCATGGGAATACCAGATCCCGATCATAGCCAAACAGAAGAACGATAGATTCGGTTGGGATTTTCCAAAAAAATGCGAATCCTTATTGTTATTTATGTTGAAAAACTGGATGGCAATAGGATTAGAATCATATCTTCCAGAAAAGCCACCCGTGTTGAATTAAAATATTATTATCTATAATTTTAAAGGTGAACTATGCGAAACGAATACGATTTTTCAAAAGCTAAAAAAGTAAAAACTGACAAAGTTTTAAAAGTGATAAAAACCTTTCGCCTAGACCCCGAGGTTCTTGAATGGCTTGAAATAGAAGGAGAAAGACAAGGAATGGGTTATCAGACTTTTCTGAATTGGTTTCTTCGAAAATCTATGGAAAACCACCATTCCTTGGAAGAACGTATAGATAAGCTAGAAAAAGTGGTTTACAAAAAGAAGGCATAAGATTCAGATGACTCAAATATATAATCTTCAATGCGTTGTAGGTTCTTATTGTAGTTATTTGAAAATATAAACTTGCCCACAGAAAACTATTTTTTCTTTGTGAGACGGGTTAAGCGTGATCGATCACCAATCTTATATTCCTGTGTATTACCAGAAATAACGTCTGACATTCCAAGTAGACGACGCTGCAAAGAAAGAATTTCTTGTTGCATTTCTTCGTAGGCTACTTCTTTAAGCAAAATAAAAGAATCACCAGATCTGCGTTGAATGCGAATTGGCTCTTTAGCAGCTAAATCAAGATAATCTTTTAGCTCTGCTCGTAACTGTTTTGGATTTGTACTTTGCATAGAGCCTCTAGACAAAGTAGTACCACTAGAAGTACACCTAATCAAGTTCAGATTGAGATTCCTCAGGGCCAGGACTGTCTCATCTAAATATTGGACCTCTTGCGTTACTGAATCATCAATCGAGTAGGAGGGATCCGAAAGCTCCATCCTCTCTTACCACCTGGCATAGGGTTTTGTACCAAGGTAACTATGGCCAAGTTTCACTTATCTTAAAGATCTCAGGAACAACTTTAGATACCAAACTTCAAAAAATATTCTTTTTGTAAAAATTCTTTAGATAGATCGAATTTTTAGATATGATAATAAAAGCAATAACTTATTAAAATATTAATGCGGCTGAGGTGCAAGTTCTAAAGAAAGTTAATGCTCTTTAATATCAGCATTGGGAGCAAAATATTCTTTTATATTTTCTGGATAGCCTTTTAAAATTTCTCTGAAAAGTAGAGTTAAGTTTTTATCTTCAGTGATTGGAGTATTTTGTACTTTAATAGCTAATATTCTAGCCATTTCATGCCTCTCATTATTTATTAAATTTCCGATATCTAACTGATCTGTCAGGAGCCAAAGCTTCATAAGCCAAAAAATAAAAGAGTATGAGATCTCATGAGATTGGTTAGGATGTAATCTTAAGTATATTCCAAAAGCACATTTTAAAAGAAAATCATCGTAATTTTTGAGTGCTAGGTAGAAATCTTCTATATGTATATCTTCTTTATGTATATTTGCCCAAGCTATTTGTATTAATTCATTCACTAAAAGATTAGCTTTTATAAGACTTACATCAGTAAGAAAACCCAAGTTATAAAGTTTGCCAGGTATAGGGAGAATACTCTCTTGTATGCTTATAGTTGCTGCAATAGGAAGAATATTAAATAGATCTTCTGAGTGATCTTGTGAATTATGTGCATATCCATATATGCTTAGAATACTTAAATAAATTGATAATATTGAAAAATACATAACCACCTTAAATGAGTAGGTGAAAATTTACTAGAATCAAAATCAAATAACAATACAAAGTTATAGGAGCAATTCGACGTATTACAAAGATTGAAAAATCAGTGAAAGGCCTTTAGGTATATAGACATAACACTTTTGAAAATTGATTAAAAAATGAAGCATAATGGGTATTGATATGCTTTTGAAGTGTAAACATATAATTGCAAGCAATGGGCCAGTTGTGAGCCCGGTATCCAACATTTGAGCAAAGACAATGTGGGGAGAATTTGTTTCAAAAAATAGAATATTTTTGAAGTGCCACAGAGAAAATAGAAAAGAAGTGATGAGAATTGATTTGAGTTTTCCATATTCTGTATAAAAATACTTCAGTAAAATGCCTCTAAAAATCATTTCCTCGTAAATCGGAACAAATGTAAGAGAGCTTGATGTTAGAGAATAACCATCGATTCTACCTGTTTCTTTTAGGCTTCCATAATGAGCAATTATCAAAAAAGTCCACAGAAAAATAATTATAATCAACTGAACTTCTTTGGAGAAGAAGCCAATTTTTTTAAATCGGAAGAATTCAAACATAACTGAATGGTATTATTCTTAAAAAGAAAAGGCAAAAAATATGAAAGTCTAAACTCAAAGCTTAAATTGAACACACATAAATAAAATTAATAATTCACACATCCAATGAGCAAGAGTAACATTCATGCGTTACAATACATCGGTAAATATTGACAATTACCGATGTATTGTATCAATATATCCTCATGGCTAATCATGATCAATACATCTTGGATCTTGCCCGAAAACAAGGACTTATCCGTCCTCGCGACCTTATTGCGCAGGGCCTACCCCGAGTAGCACTCTCAAGGTTGGTGAACCTTGGGCTACTCTCTCGCGTTGGGCGCGGGCTTTATGGGATTCCTGACCGCCCTGTGTCGGAGCATGGCTCATTAGCTGAACTGGCGCGCAAACATCCGCAAGCTATTGTTTGTTTGCTATCTGCGCTACGTCTTCACGACCTCACTACACAATCACCCTTTGAGGTATGGCTGGCCATTCCTAATAAAGCCTGGGCACCTAAGATGGATTATCCACCTCTACGTGTCGTGCGGTTTTCTGGTATTTCGCTGATCGAGGGCATTGAAGATCATCAAATAGATGGTGTGACTGTGCGTGTGACCAATGTCCCCAGAACCGTGGTTGATTGCTTTAAATTTCGAAATAAAGTTGGACTTGATGTTGCGCTGGAAGCATTAAAAGAAGCGTGGCAAGGCAAACGAGTGAGCATGGATGAACTCTGGCATTATGCCAATCTGTGCAGAGTTAGCAATGTGATGCGTCCTTACATGGAGAGTCTGTCATGACTGGAAGAAATATCGGAGCCTCTGTCCGAGCGCGACTGCTTAACCGAGCGCGGGAAACTCAGCAGGATTTTAACGTGATACTCAATCGTTACGCTATTGAAAGATTGCTTTATCGGATCAGTATTTCAGACTATTCGGATCAGTTTCTGTTAAAAGGTGCGTTGTTGTTTGATCTCTGGTTTGACATACCGCATCGCCCGACGAGAGATGCGGATTTTCTGGGTTTTGGATCATCGCAATTGCCACACATTGAAGGAATCTTTAAAGAGATATGCTTGATTGAAATACAGGATGGAGTAGTATTTCAAAACGAAACTGTGCGTGTCACAGAGATTCGTAAAGAGGCCAACTACGCCGGTGTGAGAGTTACACTGCTGGGCGTAATTGATGGTGCACGTTGTCAAATTCAGATCGATATCGGGTTTGACGATGCTGTTACGCCTGGCCCCGAGGATGTGGAATATCCCGTTATGTTGGCAGGCTTTGAAGCCCCTAAGTTGCGTGTTTATCCACGCTACACTGTAGTTGCTGAAAAGTTTCAGGCGTTGTCGTCCCTTGGTATAGTCGTTAGCTAAAGTTTTTGCAGATTTTTAATTATTGAAATATATAAGTTAAGTAAAAAAAATAAAAATCTATTTTTTTGAAATTCATGAAAAATTAAGTAACATCCGACATTGAGCACCCTCCTAGAAAAACCAAGAATTAAAG
>CANGWC010000010.1 GCA_947457515.1 Silvanigrellaceae bacterium | reverse complement strand
TGGATCCATTGAACGTGGGGGGAAGGAAACCTTCCCCTTTGTTCTCGGATATTTGATCTTTTATCATGATCTTTGATTCCTTCTTCGCCCTTCAATTTATCTTAATTATTTTTAAGATCTGTACCACGTATTATTGGCACACAGGGTAAAAACTGATATTCTAAATCCTAAAAAACATAAATTCTTAGACGTATTTATGTTTCATTTTAAAAAATTTACTCAATCTTTATCAGTTCAAGATCAATTATCAGAATATTTTATTAAGTTTTTAGCTGAAGAAATTTTGAATACAATTCCTTTGTCTTTAAATCTTTCCGTGTTTTTAAAACAGGAGATCCTATCTCCTAAATTAGATTATGACGGATACTTTGAAATGTATAAATTTATTATCAATACCTATCCTAATAACCTAAAACCATCACTCCAGCCAGAATCAAAAATCTATGGATCTTTTATACAACCTAGAGTTTTAGCTCATATTACTTTTACAGATCTGATCCCTCTGATTTGGATGATGAGAGCACAGAATACTGATGATTTTGACTCTATAGCTAAACTCATTAATCATCTTTTTTTAAAAACAGATCTTCTGTTACCTATAAATGAAAATCTTTTTCAAAAATTCGTATCAATCCCATGGAATAATTATTCTGAATATTTAAGTCATGATCCTGATAAAGAATTGGAATTTAAAAATCTTCTCTTAGATGAAATGATATTAAATATCGATTTATCAGAAGAATTTCATCTTTTTTTGGAAGAGATAAGAATTCACCCAAACTTAAAATTCACATCTTTCTTACCTATCTACAAAAATCTCATGTTATCTTTTCATTCTACAAGTAGGATTAGAGGTTACCTAGAAGGTTCAGAATTTACAGGTTCTTTTATAGAAGAAAGAACCCTCTATCATTTTCAGAATAAAGATTACTCAACGCTTTTATGGAAGCTTAAAGCACAATCTCAAGACTCTTCCTCAATAGAGATTATAGTTTCAATATTAAATAAACTGATGATTCATTCAGATCTTTTATTAGATAAAAATCAAACTGCTTGGGAAGAATTGTATCTTGAAATTATCAATTATTTTGAAAGCTTACCTAGAGAACTTAAACTTCAGTTTATATCTTCTCTTATGAAAGAAATGTCAGAATCGCTAGATATCAATCATAATTTGAATCTATTCTTTAAAAAACTTACCAATTCTTCTGAACCCTATCTTAATTTAGATCTCTATTTAGAAACTTATAAAAATATGATGGTAGTGATTCATAGTCACTCAAAAGTGATCGTTAATAAAAATATGAATTAAGTAACATTTTTTTTGCCACTTCACTCATTACAGGTTCAAGAATATAATTAAACCCATGATTGGCTTAATCTAAAATTAAGTGATATTTTTCCTTTTATATTCTCAATTTTAAAGGTACCACATTCATGATTATGTTGAATTTTTTGTTCCGATTTTTAATCCAGATTTTTTTTATCTTATCGATTATTCAACCTAATTATGGGGTTTGTAGTGGATCAAAACTGGACCCTATAAAACAGGTGATTTTAGAGAATACTCAGAATAGACCTTTTTGGACGGTAAAAGTGAGAGAAGGTCTTATAAAAGCTGTAGGAGGTCGAAACTTAGATAGATTTTTTTCACTTTTAAAACCTAAAGAAATTAACACTTTTAAAATCACTCCCGTTGATGTTTTTAGATTTATGGCAAGTCTTTATAGAACTAAAAACGATGGAGACTCAGATACAAGGGATCTTTATATTGCACAGAAACTTAGTTTTTTAATGTTACAAACAGACCTTCTAGATAAACATAATTATACTCTGGCACAAAGCATAGGTTGCAGTTTCATAATATGTCATATTGGCAAAGAATACTATTATAAAACATTAGCATCCATATTAAATGAATCCTTTAAATTTCTGAAAAATCTAAATATAAACTCTGCATATTTAGAAGATATTAAGCATTATTCTTACCATCATGGAAATCCAATTGACCTTATCAGTCTTCCTATGTTCTCTCATATTAATAAAATATTTCTTTCCAAAAAAACTTCATCAAATTATTTAGAAGGCTCAGAGTTTGAGGAAACATTTACAAAAGAATATTTTAGTGACCTTGAGTCACCTAATTTCTCAATATTAAACAACAGTATTTTAAATCACCTTGGAATGGCGACTATTGCTCAAAACCTTACTGACTTGATTACAGAAACTAATCTTTTCTATGCGCAATACAACCGTTATTTTTATGATAAAAATATATCAATGGTATTAATGTATTATAAAAACTTAGATACTGAGCAAAGGAAGTGGTTTTTAAAAATTTTCCTTCAGAGCATGTCCTCATTAAAGATTTCACAGAACTTTTCTAGTTTTATTGAAGAGGAAATTGCTTCGCCTTCTTTTTCTCTAGAGGGTTATCTCACTCTATACAGTTTTACAATTCATAAAATTAGTCCTGATTACCCAGAAACTTCTCCCATAGGTTATACAAGTCACAACTATCTTATTAATTGGACATTTTTTTACTTTGCTGCAAATTACTCAGATGACTATGAATTCTAACTTTAACTTGAGAAATTAAATTTATATTCAACCTTGAGCTTTTCATCCATCTGCCTAATTGTAGGACTATGATCCTTAATATTTTCTAATTTATGATTATGTAACACTTTAATCTTATCTGTCAGATCACTTAAATTATTAATCGTATGGCTATACTCTGTTCCTTCATCCTGTGTTTTCTTCCAAAGAACTCTCCTATGAAAGATATCTATTAAGAGCTCTTTAAACTTAGGATCTGAAGTTTTAGATTGAAGATATTCATAGAAATTATAATCATCCACTGCAAGATATTCTTTACCAGGTAAAGGTAACTTAATATTTTCATGATGAGTATAAAAATATTTTAAAGCGGCTTCACAGGCTGAAGAGTTCTTATGAAAGTAAACCTGTCGATACATACTCCAACGAGCATGAATAAAATCTTCTAAAGCAGGAACACCTTGTGATTTAACAGCTAAAGCGTATTGATTTGTTTTTTCATCCCAGTAAAAACAGAGACAATCCAAAAGTCTACCCATATCAAAGTAACCATAGATCACTCCACAATAGTATGAATCTCTTTGAAGATAATCCATACGATCACAATCTATGTGTCCACTGATAAGACTCCTAAGAAGCCCTGAGAGGTGACTAGAATCGAGAAGACCTTTAGGCTTACAGGAAATGTATGAACTGAGTAAAGAGGCTGTATCTCTTGCTAAATCTTTATCTTCAATCAGTTCTCCTACAGTATAAAGAGAGTAAAGTTCATGAGTCGCTTTATGAAGATATTGTGTATTTAATGATTCAAAAATTTCTTTTGATTGAAGTGTAGACTTAATATCATCAACACTAGGTAAGAAAATCTCTCCACTGTGACTGAGTGGGCTATGTCCCACATCATGAAGAAGTGCGGCTAGTCTTAAACATTTTATAAAGTAAGGATCTTTTTGTATTTGATCTACAGCAGCGGCTGTTTGTTGTATTTCTAATAGTTTACTTTTCCTGAGAAGTTCCTTTTGATTACGGAGTATTCTTGTGATCATTTGGGTGACTGTATGCATGGCACCTAAAGAATGGGAAAATCGTGTATGCGTTGCTCCGGGGAATGCATATTGAATAAATGCAGTTTGATGAATACGTCTGAGTCTTTGAAAATCATATGTATCAATAATGTTTTTTTCATCTTCTAATAAATAGATGGTGTTATGAATAGGATCTCTGATTTTAATTGTAGGAAAGTCATTTAACTGAGAAGGAAGTTCGGAAGAAGCAAAGGATCTCATGGAAAATGGTTCTTTAAAAATTGAGAAAACTTCTCAGCAATTTCTTGTTTTTTTTCTTTTTCAACAAGAGTTCTGATCTGCTGTAATTTTTGAGGTTTCGCATCAAAAAGACCTATCTCATATTTTTCAAATGAATAATTAATAAATAAGAAATTTTCTTTAGGTAGGATTTCACTTAAAGATGCATTTGTGACATCTCCAGGTCCTGCAAGAAAAAACTCCATAACAGGGCCTTCTTTAAACCATTTATATGCAGACCACTCAAAAACAGACTGCCACTTAGGAAATCGAGCTCTAATAGAAGACTTCTTGCCGATTCCAATTACAGTCAGAACAATATCTTTAATATCGACTCCTTTAGAAGCGTAATGTGCAAAAGGTATAAAAGCTGCATTATTAGAAGCAAATGCTCCATCAATACAGACAAGGTTATGTTTACCTACAGTTATTTTTTGAGGAGAAAAGAGCATAGGAACTGAAGATGAGCAGGCTACAGCTTTCCAAGGATCGATGTTTTTTAGGCTGACTTCGTAATGATGATTTTTAACTTTGAATTTTTCATACATATTGGAAAAAATAATAGGCTTGCCTTCTAGAACATCATAAGATGTTATAAATAAAGGTTTTTTGGGTTCTTTATCTCCTACAATCTCTTGGAAAACATTATCAGCAACCATTGATTTATATCTAGGACTTAAAATACCCAAAGGGAGTCTTTTGGTTAGTAATGATTTGAATAATCCTGGAGCAACATTAGCTCCTTCAGGAAAGATCTTAGGGATACCCTTTAAAAAACTTTTTAAAACTTCCTTAGTATTATCACCTTGAGATAATGCCATGGCAAAACCAGCACCACAGGATGTACCCGCATAACAATCGTAAAATTCATTTACAGAAGACGAATGTTTCTTTAACTCTTCTTCTAAGATATTTAGAATATAGGCAGTACCTAAGCCTCTAACTCCTCCTCCGTAAAGAACAAGTATATGTGTTTTAGCCATATGTTGATAATCCTATTGTTTTTAATCTCTGACCTCTTTCTAGTCTTGATCGGATCTCACTTCCTCCTGTTTTTTTACCTAATAGAGCGAACATATGTTGTTTATATGCTTCTACCCCAGGCTGATCAAAAGGATTAATGCCTCGAACATAGCCCCCTACTGCGCATGCAAAACATTGAGTGTACATCCAGTATCCCAACCAGAAAGGAGAGATCTCAGGGAGTTCCCAAACCAGCGTAGGAACCTTGCCATCGGCATGAGCTAAGATCGTTGCTAGAAAAGCTTGTTCTTGGACAAATTCAAGACTTTTATGATCAACACACTGCATTTGATCGTCATTTCGACTAGTAGGTATTTTTAAAGAACCTTGAATCATAGGATGTGCTGCAGAGCGAGTGCCCTTGGAATAGATATGACTTGCAAATAAGATTCTTTCTCCATCTTGGAAATACTGACCTAAAGAATGAAGATCTGTTGTAAATTCTACAGAAGTGGGAAGAATACCTGTACCTTGTTTCCCATCACTTTCACCCATAAGCTGTTTCCACCATTCTCCTAATGCGTGAAGTTTAGGAGTCCAAGAACATAAACTTTCTACTTTATATCCTTTAGAATATAAAATGTTCCTTAAAGCTGCATAAACTAAAGCGAGATGTGTTTCGGAACCATGATTTGATTCACTGAGACAATCTAAAGAAGCCATATTTGCTCCAGCGATAAAGTCTTCTACAGATAAACCAGCCACTGCTAAAGGAAGTAAACCTACAGAAGTAAAGACAGAATATCTTCCTCCTACATTGGCAGGAATTGTAAAGGCTTCATATCCTTCTTGTTCAGCAATTTTTCTGAGGACACCTTCTTTTTCGTCTGTGACACAAAAAATTCTTTCCTTTGCCTCGTCAGATCCAAATCTTTGGTAAAGATATTGAGAAAGTATTCTAAAAAATACTGAAGGTTCTGTGGTTGTTCCTGATTTAGATATGACAATAATACTGGGAGTATATTCATCCAGGACCTCTAAAAGATCTAACGCTTCATCTGTAGAAAGATGATGCCCTGCCCAAAAAAGTCGAGGGCTTCCTTTCCAATTTTTAGAAAGATCATTATTAAATGCTTGATAAAGTGCTTTAGCTCCGATGTAGCTCCCACCAATTCCTATAATCACAACAGCATCTGAATGACTTTTAATATTCTGTGAAACTTCTTGGATCCTTTTCCACTCATCTAAAAGATTTGATATTTGAAGCCATCCCGTGAACTCATGTCCCGGTCCATCACCCATAATCAATTTTTTCTTAGCTTCTACATACCGAGGAAAATTCTCAGATAGTTCTTTTTCTATAGGCACAACATCATGTACCTTTGTCCAATCCAACGTTAACCGATTTTGCATTGACTACTCTCTTTACTCATTTGTTGATATCATGAATTCATGTGGTTGTGGATACTTACCTTTATTCCTTTATTTGCTGATGACATTACCCTAAGGCTTGATCATTACTATGCCTCCAGTTCAGCAATGGGAAGATCTTCTACAGCTCAACCTTATGATGAATATCGTATTTTACAAAACCCTTCAGGACTAGGCCATTTTTTATCATACATGAAAAACCCTGTGATTTTTAGTCCAGTCAATATAAGTCTACAAAGCCAAAGACTTTTAATAGCTTCAAAAGGTAATTTAGGTATTGTTGCTAAACAAATAACCAATAGTCCTATAGGCGATTACCAATATCAATCTTTGTCTTACTTCCCATTTATTGCCTACCACTCAAAACATAGAGAAACGAATCTTCTTTTAGGTTTACCAACAGTAGCTCACATAGATCTTTATAAAAAAGAGTCGGGTTTAGAAGTTCATCAAGTTAAAAACGCAACTTTTCTGATGTCTTGGGCAACCATGAATTCTTCTGGTTCTGCTTCTTTTGGAATGAATTTACGTCCTCAAATTCAAGTAGAATCCATAGATTCTACTTTGAGTCTTAATAAAGTTTTACTCAATGGAACTGTAACATCTGCAGTTACTGCAGATGTTGGTGTTTTATTTTCTGCATTAGACTACTGGATACCTACTTTAGGGATTTCTCTTAAAAATCCTCCCTTACAATGTGTGACGTATAATAACACTCTGAATAAACTTTGCGGTGCTCCTCATGTCTTGATCAGCGGAACACCTGAAAGTTTATTATCAACTCTAGAACCTACAGAATTACGAGCCGGAATATCAATCACTCCCAGGATACATTTATCTCATTCACGTCTTAATTTTAGAATCTCTGGCGATGTTTTTCCTATCCCCATAAAAGTTGGTTCAAACCTTTATGGCATTCCTATGAAGCACCTTGATAATCTATTTCATTATGGATTAGAGATATCATCTGGGAATCCTCGTCAACCTAAGCCTTACACAAGTTTACGCATAGGAAGTGATG
Source organism: Silvanigrellaceae bacterium (assembly GCA_947457515.1). Lineage (GTDB taxonomy): Bacteria > Bdellovibrionota_B > Oligoflexia > Silvanigrellales > CANGWC01 > CANGWC01. The sequence continues at coordinate 18,442 of CANGWC010000010.1, read as the reverse complement.
AAAATCGTTTGACCTTTGGATTAAGCCTAGCGTTAGGAAACTCTTTATCTTTAGAGTATAGTTGCTTGCGGCCTAAAATTGTATCAGAGTCCGTACATACACTTACATTAACTTATTTATGAAATTTTCTTTCTTAGAACCTTACCTTGAAATCATCCATCAATGGATTGATGCAAAAACAATATCCCCAGAAAATAAAACTGAAGTGATTCATCTGTTGAATCAAGCAAAAAATGGAGATCAATCTGCTGCAGAAGAACTCCAGGATAGATTCTATGCTCCTTTAGAATTTGGAACAGGTGGAATACGAGGTGTTTTAGGACAAGGGATCCGTAGACTTAATATCCCTATCTTACAAAAATGTATTCAAGGCTATGGAAACTATCTGATTCAGAAAAACAAAGATCCCCTTGTAGTCATTGCTTATGATTCAAGAAGATTTTCTCGTATCTTTGCTCAGCACAGTGCAGCTACCTTAAGTGCTTTAGGAATTCGTGTTTATCTTTTTCCAGAAGAACAAACAACTCCTCTTCTTTCCTATGCTGTCACCGCTCTTCAATGTGATGGTGGTATTTGCATTACAGCAAGTCACAATCCACCGGAATATAATGGATTTAAAATTTATAATCGGTTAGGTGGACAAGTGATTCCACCGGAAGATAAAGAAATTCTAGATTCTATCTTTAAAATCTCCCATTGGGATCAACTCATCTCTGTAAATTTTAATCAATCTTTAGAAGATGGTTTGATCCAATATGTTCCTCAAACCGTAATATCAAGTTACATTAAAAAGACTTTAGAACTTCAAACTTATAAACCAAATCATCCTATTAACTGTGTTTATACCCCTTTACATGGTACGGGTTCTAAAATGGTAATTTCTACTTTAAAAGCATGGGGTTACCCTGTTACTATCGTTCCAGAACAAGAGAAACCCAATGGAGAGTTTCCCACTTTAAAACTTCCTAACCCGGAAGATCCAGAGTCTTTTGAACTTGCTTTAAAATTAGGTTCTCAACTTAAATCTCCCATACTTTTTGCAAATGATCCTGATGCAGATCGTCTCGCTCTAGCCATATTAGATCCTAAACTTGCTCAAACAACTTTCTCACATCAATCCAAGGGTGATTATGTTTTCTTAAACGGTAATCAAATAGGTGCTCTTTTCTTAGAATCTTTCCTAGAAAACTTAACTCACAAAAACCTAGATACTGCTCCTACTTTCTTAACAACGATAGTGACATCCCCTGCTCTCATTTCTATGGCTGAATTTCACAAAATCCCTGTTGTCTTAACCCTGACAGGATTTAAATGGATCGCAGATAGAATTCCTCATCATCTTCCTTTCTTATTTGCCTGTGAAGAGAGTTTTGGATATCTCTGCACTCCAGATGTGAAAGATAAAGATGGTATTTCTTCTCTCTGCGTTGCTTTAGAGATCTGTCAAAAAAATCTTGATCTCCATAAAACCTTATGTGAAAAACTTCTCCAAATATTTGATAAATACCAAAGCTTCCATGACATCTTAGTTAACTTTCAATTTGAGGGTAGCTCAGGCAAAGAAAAAATGGACACTCTCCTCAAAAAGATCCCTTCTCTTTGGAAAGACAAAGCTCTTTCTATTTATGACTACAAAACTCAAAAGTACCTTCACGGTTCTGGATCCAGTAGAGAAACCATTCCTTCTTCTTCTGTCATGGAAATCATTCTATTAGACGGCTCTAGACTGATTCTTAGGCCCAGTGGTACAGAACCTAAACTCAAAGCTTATATTCATGCTTCTACTTCCCATAAACCTTCAGATATAGGTTTCTTAGAATGCGTGAAACGTTGTGATGAAATAGGTAATCAATTGAAACTCTTTATTCATGAATCCCATTAAAGAATTCTTCTTTGACTTTGATGGTACTCTTGCTGCTTCAGAAGCAGTATTCTGGGAAATCCTTAAAAAAGCTTCTGGGAAATATGGTTTTCCTATTCCTGAAAATATCGATGGACTGAAATATGTGAGAGGCCTAACAAACCAAGAAATCGTCAAAAAACTCATTTCCCAAAGTGTAAGACGTTTTAGAGGTTTTGAACTTTATGTTTTCTTTAAAAAAGAAATGTTGAATTATAAAGACGATATCACCTGTTATGAAGGGATCCCAGAACTTCTTCATTCTTGTCTTCATAAAAATCTTAGAGTTCTATCTTCTAATAATAAAAAACTGATTCAACACGTTTTAAAAAAAGAAAACTGTCCTGATATTCCTATTTATACAGTTTCAAGTCTTTATACTAAAGATAATTTCTTCAGAAAATATCAAAAAAAGAATCCTCTTTCATCTCTTATCTATATAGGAGATGAAACCCGGGATATTGAAGCCGCTCAAAAGGTGAGTATACCTTCTATAGCTGTCACTTGGGGCACTCATTCAGAGGAACTCTTATCGAGTTATAAACCAACTCAGATGATTTCTTCTGTTACGGAACTTCAAAATATTATATTAACGATTTGATGTTTACTTATTTTTTTGAATAGCTTTAGAGAAAACCACAACTCAGAAAAAACTCTAGATAATTTTGATCATATCATTTAGAAAATAATTATTTTTTCTTATCATCTTTTTGAATAAATCTCTCAGCTTCTCTTAAATCCTTTGAAAATTTCATTAAAGTCTCCCGTGCATTGTCGTCAGGAATCAGATGACTTTCTTGATTCAAAATTAAGTCTACAATTTCTATGCTCAAATGATTAACGTCTTTAATTTGCTGTTTTAACGGAGGTAATTTGGGTAACGTTGAAGAATAGACTTTATGAAGAGTTAAGACCGATAAGTCTAAATTTAAAATCTGAGTATGGATCTTGGTTTTTAAAGTCTTTGATGACTTTGGATGTTGAAGATATAAGTCTAAAATACCTGTTAATTTATAGTTTTCGTACAAAATTCCAAAAGCCACTGCTCCGTCCAAATGAGGATCCTGCCCAATAGTTTCTTTAACTTGTAGCAAGAGTTTCTCTATGATTTCACGTTTTTCTGAATAGGGCTTATTCCCAAATCCTATGGGACAACTTATCTTTAATTTTAAAGCACTGCTCTGTTGTTCTTTTAGATTGTTGCTTCCACAACTCACCAATTGAGCACCCGCTAAAAAAATCACACCAACTTTAGTTTTAGATATCATATTTTGAAACATTTCTTAGTTCCCCTTAAATAGATTTGGATTGTTTCCGGGACAGTAAACTGTATTTTTTGGTTTCGCAATACTTTTTTAAAGTGGGAGCATGACTCAGAAACCAGACATAAAAATACAGGAATAGAGAGAAATCATGTCTCATATAAAGTTCTTTGTATGAGAATTAATCAAATTGAAAATGTAAAAAATATCTTTAATATCAAAGATTAAAATCTATTAAAAACTAATGCTTCCAGATTTTTTGAAGGGTGATTCCCATATCAGATGGGCTTTTCACGGTTGTGATTCCACATTTTTCCATGATTTCATATTTATCCGCAGCACTTCCGCCTTTACCTGTAATAATAGCTCCGGCATGTCCCATACGTTTGCCTTTAGGTGCTGTCTGTCCTGCAATGAAACTGACAACAGGTTTCTTAAGGTTTTTTTGGATCCAATAAGCAGCATCTGTTTCCATATTACCGCCGATCTCTCCAATCATGATGATAGCTTCTGTATCTTTATCTTCTGCAAAGAGTTCTAGAACATCAATAAAATTCATACCTAAAATAGGATCTCCTCCAATACCTATACAGGTGGATTGGCCTATACCTAATGCTGTGAGCTGTGCCACTGCTTCATAAGTTAAAGTACCAGATCGGGAGATCACTCCAACCTTACCGGGAAGGTGAATATGTCCTGGCATAATCCCTATTTTACATTGTCCTGGGGTAATCACTCCGGGGCAATTAGGTCCTACCATCCTAGAAACACATTTAGGATGAGTTAAAGCGTTTTTGACACGTAACATATCCATAACAGGAATGCCTTCTGTAATGGTAACGATCAAAGAGATCTGTGCATCAATGGCTTCTAAAATAGCATCAGCTGCAAAGGGAGGAGGTACAAAGATCATGGTTGCTGTAGCACCGGTTTTTTCTTTAGCTTCATGAACCGTTTGAAAAACAGGTAATCCTAAAGTTGTCGTTCCTGCTTTACCTGGAACCACTCCACCTACAAACTGAGATCCGTATTCTAAACATTTTTCTGTATGAAAAGATCCAGCTGATCCGGTGATCCCTTGGCAAATAATTTTTGTATTTTTATCAATAAGTATCGACATACGTTTCCTTAACCTTTTTTAATAGCTGCAACTATTTTTTGAGCACCATCAGCCATTGATGTTGCAAAATCAATAGGAAGTCCTGATTCTTTAAGAAGTTCTTTACCTTTTTCAACATAAGTTCCTTCTAATCTCACAACTAAAGGAACAGATATTTTGAGTTTTCTGGAAGCATCTATAATCCCCTGAGCAATCAGATCGCATCTCATAATGCCTCCGAAGATATTCACAAAAATACCTTTAACTTGAGCATCACTTAAGATCAGTTCAAAAGCTCTAGTGACATTCTCCTGACTATTACCACCTCCCACATCTAGAAAGTTAGCAGGAATTCCACCATAGACTTGAATAATATCCATAGTAGCCATAGCTAATCCAGCTCCATTGACCATACAACCAATGTTTCCATCTAAAGAGATGTAACTGAGATTATATTGAGAAGCCTGAAGCTCTCTTGTGTCTTCTTCATGATAATCTCTATAAGCAGCAATTTTCTTTTGTCGGAAAAGAGCACTTTCATCGAAAGTCATCTTTGCATCCACAACAGCTAATTCTCCCTTAGGAGTGAGCGCTAAAGGATTAATCTCGACAAGAGATGCATCATATTCTGTAAATGATTTTACCATTCCTTCAAGAATTTTTTTCAAGGCAGGAACTGCTGTAGCTGGGAGATCAAAACAACGAGCAATTTCTAAAGTTAAGAAATTGGGAGGATTGGGCTTATTAAAAAGATGTACCGAAAAAGTGTGAATTTTTTCTGGGTGATGATCGGCCACTTCTTCAATATCAACACCACCTTCTTTACAAGCAACAATGCTTAAACAAGATTTTTCACGATTCACTAAAAGGCTTAAATAATATTCAGCAGCAATATCTTCAGCAGCTCCAACATATATTTTATGAACTTTCTTCCCTTGCGGACCTGTTTGAGGAGTCACTAAAATCTTCCCAAATAATTCTTGAGAGACTTTTAAAGCTTCTTCTGGAGTCGAGACAAGTTTAATCCCACCTGCTTTTCCTCTTCCTCCTGCTTGAATCTGAGATTTTAAAACTACCTTCTTAGGACCATTTTTTTGACCTAATAGAGTTCTAGTAGCCCATTCAACTTCGAGCGGAGTATTGCAACATATGCCTTGGCCTACAGGTAATCCTAGTAAACCTAAAAGCTCTTTTGCCTGATATTCATGAATATTCATTGGACGACTTCCTTTATTTCAAAGTGCATTTTAGTCTATAGTAGACAAAATGTCAGGAGTAACAACATTGAAAAGATCTTTATTTTTTTTATTACCCTATCTATTCCTAAGTTCCAGTGCTTATAGCTATGGATTAGGTGTTTCTTTAGAAACAAATGTTTTAGATCAAGCAACGTATGCCAACCTTACCGACCAAGTCAAAAACTTTGGGACGTCTGGAATCATTATCTCTAACTATTATGATTTGAATCTCTCAGTCATCGCTTACATTCCTTTCTCTCCTGTCTTAGGGCTCAGAACAGGTGTAGGTGGATACTACTTTAGTATCAATCAAGCTATTGAACGTCCCCAAGGAGCTACCATAGCTACAGGAAGCTTAGCCTTAAGCCACATGGGTGGTCATGGATTCTTAGGCATCAGTTATTATGTAATGCCTAAAATGCCCATTACAGTAGATGGTATTTTTGATTATGGATTCTTAGGTTCGTCAAACCTCTCTATTGGAGATCTTTCAGCACAACAGGCTGTTAAAAGTGCACTACGATATGGTGGAAGCCTAGGTCTTAATTATGAAGTGATGAAGCGTCTTTCTTTAAGAGCTTTTGGTTATTATCTTATGGGATCTTACAGTGCCGATACGAGTACTGCCTCAAGTGCTTCTGCAGAAACTGTTCCAACAGAAAACGCCTTTGCGTCTTACGGTGGTGGACTGGGAGTTCTCTACGAAATTATGCCTTTTGCTGGCAAATCTAGCGATGAAAAAGGTCCTCTTAAAAAAGCAGACTCCAAAAAAGGAGATAAAAAAAATTCTAAGAAACCTGCCAAAAAATAAGATATCTTAGACTAACAAGCCTATTTTTGATGTTTCTTTTTGGGATTTTTTCCTTGCTTAGCAAGTTTCTTTTTACTTTTAGGCTTCCCATGTTTTTTATTATTCTTTTTGCCCTGCTTGTAAGCCGCAGTATTCTTTTTATTACCTCGTAATTTCTTACCTTTATGTTCCAAAGATGATGCTGGCATCATAGGAGGAATCTCATGAGGTTTAGCCTCTGGATTCAAAATAGGCTGAACTTTTTTGTCAGTAGGTAAAGCTATAGGTTTCTCTTTATCCATAGAGAATAGAGCACCTTCCGGTGTTTTATCTTTTTTGGGGTCTACGGCTTTTATATCGCTCTTAGGTGCGTCTGGACATGCTGTCATTAACATAAGTAAAAAATAAATTATCATCATGGTGTGTTCCCAAAACAGAAGTTAGAGTTACAGGTAACGATGTCATACTTGTTACGGCATGTTTTATATCCTGAAGGATCTGTACATCCACCGTACATTCCTAATTCAGGGTCTTTAGCATTTGATATGAATGGATTTTTTAATTGAGATAATGGTTTATCTACGGTTTCTTCTGAGGATGATATTTGATCCAGAGTTCTTCCCATAAGACAGATACGGACATAACAACTGTAAACATGAGAAACATTTAACTTAGGAATGCATGTAACAAAATCATTCCATCTTGAATTAGCTCCTGTTCCTAACCTAGCGGAATTTGCTACCTTACCATCACAGATCTCTTTATCTTTTTGAGTGATAGGATAATTCATAAAACTTTCAGTTTTATTATTTAAGCCTTTTACATTTTCTTGTAATGCTCCATCAAAACAATAAGGAGAAATACAAGGATTGACTGCTCTCTGAATATACCCCAATTTAAAAGAAGAATTGCTAGCACCTACAGTGCCATTCGTAGGAACAGATGCTGTAGGAAGAGGGCTTTTAACAGGTGTTGAAGTAGTATTTGCTCCTGAACCTACATTAGGCTGCTTTGCTCCCGTTTGAGCTAAAATAGTTCCTGCCGTTCCTACTGCAATAGTTGCTCCTACTGCAGTTAAACCTAGATTTGTCTTCCAGCCTTTTGCCTGGCTATCATTATTCAAATCCTCAGAATTCTTTGTACAAAATGTCATTAAAGCGATTAAAAGTATCATCATACTTTTCTTTTCGCTTAAAACTTTTAAAAATTAACCTAAATAAAGTTTATATTCGGTATCCAAGGCTTGTGTCATAAAATTGATGATCTGATCTACGGGAATATCAGTGGGTGGAATTGAAGGGTCTCTACGACGAACTTCTACCATGTTTTTTTCGAGAGATCGGGGAGTTACGATAATTCTAAACGGAATTCCTATAAGATCTGCATCTGCAAATGCTGCTCCTGGCTTCTCTTCTCGATCATCCCAAAGGACTTCTAATTGTTCGCCAATGAGAGATTGATAGATCTCTTCAGCTTTATCGAAACATCCTTTGAAATGAATCATATGAATTTCATAAGGGGCTACTGTGAGTGGGAAAATAGGTCCTTTCTCATCATGATGAGTTTCCATAATAGCAGGCAAAAGCCGAGTGATTCCGATACCATAACAGCCCATTTCAGGGATTTGTTTTTGACCTTTTTCATCGGTGTAATAACAGCCTAAAGGCTTTGTATATCTATCGCCTAAATGGAAAATATGTCCCAGTTCCATACCTTTAGATTTTTCAAAAGGACAGGTTGCTTGGGGACAAGCTCCATCAGGAGAAGGGGTTTCCAGGACTTCTTGGTTTGCGATCATCCCACATTTTTGACAGGTGAGGATGGTATCTTCTCCTATCTCTGTGGGGAGAATAAATTCTTGAGAAAAATTCCCTCCAAAGTTGCCGTTATCTGACTTAACAGAGATCACGTTGGTGAAACCTACAGCTTTAAAGAAGAGTTCATACGTTTTGGCCATTTCATTGAAATAAGCTTCAAAATCATCTTCTTTCTTATGAAAAGAGTAGGCATCTTTCATAAGGAATTCCCGGAGACGAATGAGACCTGCTCGAGGACGGGGTTCATCTCTAAACTTTGTTTGGATCTGATAAACACATACAGGGAGTTGACGATAACTTGAGATCTGAGATTTCATCATGTCGACCACGGGTTCTTCATGAGTAAAACACAGAACAAAAGATCCTTTTTGTCTATCTTGTAATCGAAACATATCGCTTCCAAGACTGACACTCCTTCCACTAGGTTTCCAAATTTCTTCAGGACTTAAATTTGTCATCAAAACTTCCTGTGCACCCATACGTTGTTGCATAAATTGATGACAAATTTTTTGGATTTTACCTATAATTCTTTGAGCTAGTGGCATAAGAGCATACAGTCCTGAAGCGTACTGATGAACATATCCTCCTCTCACAAGGAATTGATGACTTATAATTTCGACATCTTTAGGGATTTCTCTTAGGGTCTTTCCAATATGAATAGACATGCGCATAATAACCACCTTTGAAGGAACATATGGAAGAATACGAAAAACTTGCTTTAAAATTTTTTGATATCCCTAAACTTTATCCTTTACAAGAAAAAGTTTTGCAAGAACTTGATAAAGAAACTGTGCAAAATGTTCTTGCTATTATGCCTACAGGATCAGGAAAAACTCTTCTGTATGCTTTAACAGCTCTTAAAAAAAATCGACTTGTTATCGTAATATCTCCTTTGATTGCACTCATTCGAAATCAAGTTCAACGAATGCTCAAGGCTCATATTGAGATTGCTTTCTTTTCCCATGATCAGACTCAAGAAGAAAAACTTGAAAACTACCAATCCTTCCACCAAAAAAAAGCAAGGTTACTTTTTCTGAGCCCGGAAAGACTGGGAAGTTTTCCTATCCCCTTTGCTCCCTATATGGTTGTTGTAGATGAAGCACATTGTCTTCTATCTTGGGGTTCTCAATTTAGACCGGAATATCTTAAGCTTTCTAAAACTATAGAACTTCTCAAACCAGAAAAAATTTTAGGACTCACAGCTACAGCTTCTTCCAAAGGACAGAAAATACTGGAAAATCTTCTGTTTCCAGCTTCCTATGGAAAAGTTTCCCGGATCACTTCATCTCCTTTAGGCACACATATTCATGTCCAAAGTCAGCGCTGTGCCACAGAGCAAGAAAAGTGGTTAATGCTCACTCTTCTGCTTAAGAAAAATAGATTACATTCTATTATTTATTTCCCTAGAAGAACTCAGTGTGATGAAGCTGCCCAAAAACTCAATAAATTAGATATTAAAGCCATCTCTTATCATGCCGGGATCCCCTCTCATATTCGTATTGAAAAACTAGATTATCTGACAAAACATCTGGCTTCTTCTGATAAGCCTCTTGTGATTTGTGCCACATCTGCCTTTGGAATGGGCATAGATCTCAAGAATATCTCATTAGTTCTTTGTTATGGATTTCCGGGAAATATTGAGGAATTCTTTCAAATGATCGGAAGAGGTGGAAGACAAGGTGAACCTTCTCAAGGAGTCCTTTTATGGACAGGAGCTGATCCTAAAAAAAGATGGTTCCAATTCAATGCAACTTATCCTTCTTTATCTCTTCTTAAAAAAGAAATCGCTCATTTTAAAGAATATCCCGAACCTTCTCATCTCTCTAACCCTGATCTTTGGGAACCTATTATGTCGGCTTTAAGGCTCTGTGGAAACTTAGAAGAAACCAATCATTATCAAGTTTCCTGGAAAGAAAAACTTGAAGATCTCAAAAAAGCTCTTCCTTCCTCTCCCACACAAAGAGGCCAATTTTTAGAGTCTCTGATAGATAAGAAAAAATCATCTTTTCGATCTTATATAGAATCACCTACAGATAATGATTTAAGAATCTTAAGATATTATGAGTCTCAAAATAAATGTACTTTAGAGCCTCAAATTCGGTATATTCCTCAGAGTCAGAATTTTTCTTTGTATGAAAAGTTTCAATCTCAAGCCAAAGAAAGTCTTATGCAACTTGAAATGCTCGCAAAAGCAACACAGTGTAGACTGAAACAAGCAAGCCTCTTCTTTGGACAGACCCCTTTCCATCATTGCAACCAATGCGATTTATGTTTAGAAAAAAATAATTATGCTCAAACATCCCCCTAAGTCTCTGCCTTCATCTCAAGCCACTTCTTTTTTTAAGCTTTCTCAAAAAGACTGGATCTTCTTTCAAAAGAAATGCCAAAAGCCCTCTTCTTCCTTTGTCTTAGAACCCCGTCTCCTTAAAGCCTTAGAATTTGGGATCTCCATTAAAGCTCCTGGCTATCATATGTATGTTTCAGGACCTTCTGGTACAGGGAAAGGCCAAGCCCTTAAAGCATTTCTTAAAAAGAAAGCATCCTTAGAACCTTCTCCTTTAGACTGGGTCTATGTTCATAATTTTGAACAACCGGAAAATCCTCAACTCTTATGCCTACCTATAGGAGAAGGAAAATCTTTTAAGCATGACATGGAAGATTTTATTCTCACTCTTTCTCTAGAGATCCCTCAAGCTCTCCAATCTAAGGATTATGAATCTTCAACAAATCAGATCATGCAAGAAAATCGTCAGAAGAAAAATTATATTTATAAAAAACTTGAAACTCTTGCTAAGAAAAAAGAATTTGGAATCAAAAGTCACCGGGTGGGTATCGCAACCATTCCCATTGTTAAAGGCAAAATGCTGACCGAAAAGGAATACTCAAAACTTCCTCAGGATGAAAAAAATCGTATCGAAGAAGAAAGAGCAGAATTAGAACCCGTCATTCTTGAGTTTGCAAGAAAACTTAGAACCATCGAAAAAAAACTTAAAAAAGATCTTAAAGAAATCGAAAGAAAAACAGCAGAAAGTGTTTTAAAATCTTCTTTAGAACCTCTTCGAGAACAATATAAAAATGATATCCAAATATCCAATTACCTTAAAAAACTCAAAGTTCATCTCTTAGATAACCTCTCTATTTTTTCGATTAAGGAAGAGAAATCCGATGAACCTCTTCTCAGTTCCGATCCTTATTTACCCTACAGAGTGAATCTTTTTATTGATAACACTCATACAATCGGATCTCCTGTTATCTTTGAAGATAACCCCACCTTCTATAATCTTTTTGGTAAGATCGAAAAAAATATTGAATACGGTGTTTACACCACTGATTTTAAAATGATCAAATCTGGATCTCTAGCGAGAGCCCAAGGTGGATACTTAATTCTTTATGCGTCTCATATTCTTAAAAATTTAAATGTCTGGGATTCACTCAAAAGATTTCTCAAAAACCAAAAACTTTCCATTGAAGATTTTGGTGAACAACTCAGTATCTTAGCCACAAGTGGTCTACGTCCTGAGCCTATGAAAATCGATACTAAAGTGATCATTGTAGGAACAGAAAGAATGTATCGAATGCTTTCTAATTACGACGAAGACTTTCAAAAACTTTTCAAGATCAAAGCAGAATTTTCTGCAGAAGTTCCCAGAGACCATGAAACACTTCTTTCGTTTCTCTCTATTTTAGGTAACTTTTGTTATGAGCAAAAAATCAATTTGAGTCAGGATGCAGTGGAAGCACTCCTCGAAGAAGGTATTCGTATTGTAGGAGATCATGATGCTCTTTCTGGCCAAGTACTCATCCTTCAAGATAGACTTCTAGAAGCTGCAGCTTATGCATCCTCAAAAGAGAAAACTCTTGTGACGAGACTGCATATAGAAGAAGCAAGGCAACAACGATTAGAACGGATGTCTCTAGGAGAATCTCACCTATTTAGAGGTCTTTTTAGAGGAGATCTGAATATCTCTGTCAATGGAGAATCTTCCAATTCTATTAATGCTCTTGTTGTCTATCAATCTGTTCATCATCATTATGGAATTCCCGGAAGACTCACCTGTCGGACTTTCAAAGGAAAACCTGGAATCATTAATATTGAAAGAGAATCCTCATTATCAGGTAAACTTCATAATAAAGGGATTCAAATTTTAACCGGTTGGTTAAATGGAACCTTTGCTAAAGTGAGACCTATCTCTTTTGGAGCAAGCATTTGCTTTGAACAAAGCTATGGTCCCATTGATGGTGACTCTGCTTCTTTAGCACAAATTCTTCTCTTACTTTGCTGTATTGGAGAATTCTCTATCCCACAAAGCATTGCTCTTACAGGTTCTATGAATCAATTAGGTGACATTCAACCCATTGGTGGCATTAACGAAAAAATTCAAGGTTTCTTTAAAGTCTGCGAACATTATGGACTCACGGGTAAGCAAGGAATTATCTTTCCGTATCAAAATATTCGAAATCTGATGTTACCCCCCAACATCAGAGAAGCTATTGATAAAGGCCTTTTTTCTCTATGGCCTGTTAAAACAGTAGAAGAAGCTTTCTTCTGTCTCACTGGTCATATCCCAGGTAAGTGGAGTCCTAAAACAAAAAGCTTCACCCGAAATTCTGCTTTTGAAAAAATCTATAAAAATCTTAAAAGTAGTAAACATGATTAAAGCTATTCCCTTAAAAAGTCTTTATGCCTTAAGAAAGCATCCGTCTTTAAAACCTAGAACTGTAGTTGCAAGAACCTTCCACTACAAAAATCTTTTAGGACTAGAAGATCATCAATGCATGATCTGGCCTATTGCTCACTCAGAACTTCTTCCTCCAGGTTACTTTATCCAAGCAACTCTTTCTTCTCAAAATGGATTACTTTCCATTGCATCCATAGATGAACTTGTTGATCGCAATCCAGATGTTCATGACTCATTTCTCTACGAATTGAATGCAGAGTCTTATGATGAAAATCAAACTCATTATTTCCCCATCTCTTCTAAAGTCAAAACCATTAACAAATGGAATACATATATCCAAAGATGTCATGCGTTTTGGAAGAATCATGGGTATCTGCAAATAGACACACCTACCCTTGTTCCTTCTGGCGGTATGGAAACTTATATTGAATCTTTCCAAACTCACTATATTGATTCTTCCTCTCAGCCTATCCCTCAAGAGCTCCCTACGAGCCCTGAATTTGCTTTAAAGAAACTGCTTTGTGATAAGTACCCACCCGTCTATTCTATAAATCATTCTTTTAGGAATCATGGTGAATTATCCAATTATCACCAACCGGAATTTACAATGTTGGAATGGTATCATTTAGGGGCTTCTTTAGAGGATCTTTTAAATGATACTTATGATTTTATTAAGACTCTTCATAGGGCTCTTGGTTCAGGAATCTCTCTTAAAAAAACGATTATTAATCACACAGAAATTTTTGAGAGACTCGTAGGAGTTCGTTTAAGTGACATTCAAGATCACGCTGCTTTTTTAAAGTTTGCAAAAACAAAATCTTCACAGATCAGAGATACTGACTCTTGGGATGATCTGTATTCCAAACTCTTTATGGAATTTGTAGAACCGGAAATACAAAAACATCCTTTATGTTTTATATTTGATTACCCTTATCAGTTAGCTGCATTATCTCGAAAAGAAGGACTGATTTGTAGAAGATTTGAAACTTATATTTACGGAGTTGAAATTGGAAATGGTTACCATGAACTTTGTGATGGTGTTGAACTCCGCCAAAGAGCTGGCGTAGCAGTCAAAAAAGACCCAGATTTTTTCAAAAAAATGGACGGAGGGCTTCCCCCCTGCTGTGGTAATGCATTAGGATTAGATCGACTCTTTATGGTTTTAACTTCTTCGACTCTTATCTCGCATCATTTACCCTTGCCGTTTCATGTGGCCACTGCCGCTTTTTGAAGTTGTCCTTAGTTTCGGGGGACGGCTTAGCTCCTCAGAAGATACTTATTTAAATTCTGAAACTTCCACTTGTGGCATAGCCATTAATACAGCATCCGTTGAAAAAGACTTTGTCTTTATTGCTCTTCCAGGATCTAAGGTCCATGGGGCTCAATTTATTTCTGAAGCCAAAGATAAAGGAGCTGTTGGATGCATTACAGATATGCAAGGTTTGGAATACGTTAAAGATATTAAAAATTTCCCTATATTTATTTCAGATGATCTTCTAGGGGGATTAAGAAATTTTGCCTCTCATTTTAGAAGTCAATTAGAAGCACCTGTGATTGCTATTGGAGGAAGTAACGGTAAAACAACCACCAAAGAAATGGTTGTCACTTTACTAAAAGAATCCTTATTAGTCTCTAGCACACAAAAAAGTGAAAATGGATTTTTAGGAATTCCTCTGACCTTATGTCAGCCAAGCCATACCAAAGACGCTCAATTTGGAGCTCATGTGATTGAAGTTGGAATTGATGCCATAGGTTCTATGGAACAACATCGAAATCTAGTCAAACCTGATTGGGTCATACTCACTGCTTTAGGAGAAGAGCATCTCCTAGGATTAAAAACTCTAGAAAATTGTATCACTGAAGAATTAAAACTCTTTGATCTAGAAAAAAGTGATGTTTCAGAAGTGAATCGGATCTGGAATTTTTGTTTAGAGCCTCTTTCATCTTTAAAATATGGAAAACCCACTCCCGGTGATGTGATTGTTACGGAAAGTGAAATTAATCTCGATGACTTTCCTTTCATCAGTGTTTTTAGCTTTAAAAGCAAAACTGAACTTATGGGAAGCCATGTGCATTGGAATTATAGAAATTCTCAGGATGATTTAACAGGAGAGTTTTTCTGTCCTTTACCGGGGATCCATAACGCTCAAAATTTATGTCTTGCCTATGCAATGGGATTAGCTTTAGGCGTTCCTGTAAATGTTTTAGATCAAGGAATAGGAAGACTTGGAGCAACAGATGGAAGGTCTAAAATTTTGACACTTCCTTCAGGAACAATTGTTTATAATGATACTTATAACGCAAATCCTTTAAGCATGGAACTCGGTCTGAAAACTGTACTCTCTCTTAATCGTTTTCCTATGACCTTAATTTTAGGGGATATGCTAGAACTGGGTGATTTTTCTGAAAGTGCCCATAAAAACCTTTGCTCTCTTCTCTTAACTTTTTCTGATACATTTATTGGTCTTTATGGAAATGCTATGAAAGATCTTTTCATAGCATTGAGTTCTTTTAAACAAGATCTTCAAAAAAATAATATTACTCTTCGTTACTTTGAGCCTACTCGCTCCCCTGTGAGTCTTTTAGAAGACTTGCCTAAGAACTGCAGCCTATTCTTTGCAAAAGGTAGCCGTTCCATGGGTTTAGATAAACTTGTGGATGCTTACATTCATGGAGGCCATCATGAAACATGAACTACTTCAGCACGAATTTGTTAAAATTCTTAACAATTTTCTTCCTTCTCAGGAAGATTCCATCGTGTCTCTTTCAGAAACAGATTGTTTCCGAATGTGGAACATTTTGGGAGAAGAATTAGGCATAGATCTTTCAATAGCCTCCTCTGAAGAACGAAGACTTCTGTTTGGAGCTTGTCAAAATTTTTGCGTTAGGGACTTTAGTGCACTGTTGTGGTTAGTCTATTACGGGCAAAATTTTTATCAGTGATATGATATTAATTCTCTATTGAATTGATGTCCTTATTAAAGGAACTGATATGATCTCTTACTCAAGACTCTTATTTAAAGAGATCTTTTTACTTTTAACCTCACTTCTGATTTCATGCGGGCAAGCAGACACACCTCCTGTTAAACAAGAAACTCAAAAAATAGAAGATTCTCAAAATGCTCAACCAGAGCCGGCTCCCACACCTAATATGAGAGTTTCTAAAGAAACTGCTCCCTTAAAAGAAACGACAACTCAAGTGGTTAATACAAGATATGTGCCCCCACCCACATCTGATTCTTGTGTGACAGAGCTTTCATTAAAAACACTTCTGAATGTTGATAATCAAACACCTTGTCCTGAAATTATGGGAGGCAATCAGATCTGTTATGTGCTTTATGGGAAATTACACCCTTCCTGTGAAAAACGGCCTCAACTGATTCTTTCTTTAAACTCTAACCAATCTCTGATTGTAGATAAAATCTTTAATTGTTCTTATGTAAATAAAGTGATTACCTGTACAACAGAAACTCAAAATGTGATCAAACCTGATGGTTCTTTAGCTATTCCTATTGGTGTTCTCAGCATGGAGCATGCTTTAGATGTTAAAGGATCTGTAGAAGTTAAAAATCCTTAAAGATTATCTAATAATTGTTAAATTAATAAAAATAAATTGATTTATTTTTTATATCCTGTTATTATGCCTTCATGGATTATAAAATATTACTTTCTTTACCCCTATTTATTATAATATTTGCAGGAACTTATATCTACATTAATAAAGATATTCCTCAACACTCAGGGTTATTAGGCTATGCTCAGTTTAATCCTAAAACTCTAGAGCCTCCTAAATCTATGATTCGTCTCCCAGCTCCTCCTTTGAGAGCTCAGCCTAAGTTTCAAGAGCCCTCTTATCCTAAGTTCTCTCAAAGGGATGCGGACTATTTTTCTAAACCTGATTTTTCAGATGTAGAAAAACCAGACTCAAATACAGCTAAAAAAGAGAAAGATCTGAAAAAACCTAGTGATTCTTCCAAAAAACTTCCACCTCCTAAAGAGCTGACAGAACAAGAAATGAAAGAATTAGAAAAATTCTACGAAGAACTCTTTGGTGATACTGATCTTTTTAATGATGAAGACTAAAAAAAGTCTCTTTTATAAAGATCTTTTTTCCGATATATAAACAACTCATCTCTGTTTTATTGTTTCATAGGTTATTATGATTTTTCTAAAGAAATTTAAGGTTCTTTTTTTAATTCTTTTAGGATCTTGTGGGTTCTCACAACTCCAAAAAAGTCTCTCATCTCTTTCTTCTCAAAATCCCCCTACAGAAAAACTCACTGTCCTAACCTTCAATGCAGGTCTATTAAAAGCGATTAATCTTGTAGATCTTGTTCCTTTTGTGGATAAAAGAACCACCTTACAAAAACACGCTTGGCTGAATCTTCTTTCCCAAAAACAATTTAAAAATAAAAATATTATCATAGGTTTACAAGAAGTTTGGACTCAAAAAGCATTTGAGACCTATCAATCTATTGCTCAACAACTCAATCTTAATATAGCTCCCCTGACCTACAATGAAGTGAAAACTTCCGGGATCATAACTCTCACCTCTTTACCTATTGAAGATTATAAATTCATAGCTTTTTCCGTAGATAGCCCTACTGTGAAAAGAGGAATCCTTCATACAACTCTTAATGTTAAAGGACGCTCATTACCTGTTATGAATCTTCATACAAACTACAGTGATTCCAAAGGTTTCACCGAAAAGCATCGTGCTCATTTTATCGAGATCATAAACCATCTTAAATCTTTAGATTCATCTCCTGCTCTGGTCGTAGGTGACTTTAATGGAGGGGATAACTTAGTTCTCGCAAGTCCCACAAAAAACAATCAGGTTTTTGAGTTTGGGAAAATTGCTTGGAGAAAATTTATTCATGAAATGGAATCCATTGGATTTAAACCCATCGATTTCCCAGAAGCCATCACTTGGAATAATGCTAATCCTCATGTGAATATTCCTGTTCTTCCTATACGAGCGATAATGGGAACAGGGAAAGATGGGAAAACCTGGGAAGAGAGTGATGCTCAACTAGATCAGATTTTTTGTAGAGATCTGATACAAATTGTAAAAGGAACATCTTTTTTCAATAAGCCTCTTCGTCTAGAAGATTGTGATAATACTTTGAGAAGCTGTTTTCTCAGTGATCATTATGGTCTTGCCACAGAGTTTAATTTTTAAGCTGCTTTTTCAACTTTAATTCCTTCTGAATTTTCAGAATGATTTGCATCATAAAATTTTAAGACCTCTTTTTGCTCTTTATCGCTCAGTCCATAAGCCTTAGCAACTAATTCTTCAATTTCTAATTCCACATTATGATTTCTTCCAGATTTTATAATGCGATTTACGAGTCGTTCTATTTGTGTTTGAACTGTTTTATCTATTTCAGGCAGCGGGATTTCTGATACTGGAGTTTGATATAATTCAAGCATTGAACCTTTTCTTTTTCCTCTAAAATATAACCAGTAATATATGGTCTTTGAACATAGAAATCCTAGTAATATCTTAACCGACATTCCGCACCCCAAAAATTCAAAAATAATTTGATTTTTTTGGATTTTTATAAGCAATTAAAACTAAAGATTTTTTTAAATTTTATCTTATTTATCAGAATCTAAAAACTATTCTTTATAAATATTTTATTGAAAAATATTTG
>CANGWC010000009.1 GCA_947457515.1 Silvanigrellaceae bacterium | reverse complement strand
ATTACCGATTTTAGCTTCTAACCCCCAAAATCTCCTTTTTCGATCAGTTTTTGAATTTCCTAAAACTTAAGTTTTCTATGTTTTTCATAGATATCTACATCGTTTTTAACTATGTTCCTTGCGGAACATAGGCTAATTTTATGATTCTTTTAATGATTGTTTGATCCTTGCTTACAGAAATAATTATTTTATATTATTTGTAACAAATATTTCAGCAATTCTCTCTAAATCACTCTGAGAATAGTATGTGATTTCTATCTTGCCTTTTTGTTCATTCCCCTGAATACAGACTTTTGTTCCTAAAAGAGCTTTCATTTGATCGCAAAGATGTCTGACATTGGGAGACAGTTTGGCAATATTGACTAATGAGCCTTCATTTTTTGAAATGTCCTGATTTTTTTTAACCCACTCTTCTGCTTGTTGAACAGAAAATTTCTTAGAAATAATTTTCTTCCAAAGTTTCTGTCTAACTTTGGGATCATTTTGACTCAAAATAAGCTTTGCATGGGATAAATTAATCTGGTTTTTACTCAGACCGTCTAAGATATCTTCTGGTAACTGTAGAATTCTTAATAAATTACTGATCGTCGATCTTTTTTTGCCGATTTTTAAAGCCAATGTGTCATGAGTGTGTCCAAACTGTTCCATAAGATATTTAATGGCTCTAGCTTCTTCTAAAGGAGATAACTCTTCCCTCTGGATATTCTCAATCAGTGCAATTTCATGACGACGATTAGGATCAATATCTTTAATAATACAAGGTATTTTCTCCATAGAGAGTAATTGAGCAGCTCTCCAACGTCGTTCTCCGGCAATAATTCTATAATTTTCTCCATCAGTACAAACAACAATAGGTTGAATCAGTCCTACTGATTTGATGCTCTGAGCTAACTCCTCAATTGTTTCTAAATTAAAATCAACTCGAGGTTGATGATGTAGTGGTTGGAGCCGAAAAAGATCGATTTGAGTAATATTTTCATTCATTGAGGTCTCCTTTATCATTTTTAAATTATCTAATGTTCAAATTATAGAGATATGGTGACAATACTTCCTCTATTTAAATGAATATTTTTTAAAAGATAATTTAATTTTTTGATATTAAACTAAAAATGTCTATTTATTGTTTATAAAAAACGGATCATTGTATTTTTTTGCAAGGAATTTAATATGTATTCCCATCTTTATAATCTCATTTGTAACAAGAATATTCAAAAAATAGTAGATCATGCAATTTCTTGTCACCAAAATAAGTTTAATATCCATATTCACACAAGCAGTGTAGAGATTCAGAATCTTTTAATTCCTTTCTTCCATGAGTCTTATGATCTTCATCGATTTCATACAGATTGGAATTTCGACCAATCATCTTTGCCTGCTATTGTGATATCTCAAGAACCTCCTCCTGAAGGCTGGGGTTTTATTACTCTCTTTCATCTTGATTGGAATTTACTGATTTCAAGTCCACATCATATGATCATACAAATACTAGAGTTTTTTAAATTAGATCTTTTTATAGATATTTTTGATGCCCCTAAACTTCAAAAAATTAAACTCTTAATGAAACAAGGAGCTTCTTTAAAACAACTCATTGATATTACTATCTCTCTTGCTTTTTATCATGGTGTTTTAGGTGATGATGAAAAAGGTAATTCTCTTTTAAAGAATCATTTATCTTTAATCCAAAAAAAACTGAATCCATCTCTACCTCATGATTTTTTTGAACAAGTGATTCATCAAAATATCCATCCCCATCAATATCTTAAAGCAGCTCTGAGTTACTATGTTTATCACCACCAGGGTTGTAGTGTTGTGAAAGCAAGTCAAATTCTCAGTATCTCGAGAGGGACTCTTCAAGATCATTTAAAATTAGCTTCTCAATACTCGATTTTCAAATCTCTAGAAGCCGTGGCTTAATCCCAAAACCTAGGAATTTTAAGAGTTCATAAGACTTTAGTTGATGTCTGAAGACTATTACAGTATCGTGGGAGCGTGTCCGCAGATTTTAACCTCATTCCTGATGAACGTCTGATATTTCAAGGAGCTGCATTCCTTCTATCAGCTTTTATTACTCATCGTTTTCTTCTTAAACCTCTTTCAGCTCTTAGTATAGAAAGACGAAAAAGGACTTTGGGAAGAGAAGAAGAAGCAAAAAGACTCTCTGAAAAATCTTTACAAATCAAAAAAGATATAGAGACAGAGTTTAGTCATCTCAAAGAAAATCTTCGTAAAGAAAAGGAAGCTTTAAAAAAAGCTCATCTTGAACTTCTTTCTCAAAGTCTTTCTCAAATAGAAGCAAATTATCTTCAAAACTTAAAACAGTCTCAAGACGAACTTCAAAAAAGTTTATCCTTAGATGATAGTCATTATAAAAGTATTCAAAAGTCTCTTTGGGAAAAACTCTCTCAACAACTTCTTCCAGTGATTATATTTGGGTTATGGACCCCTTATGCTTTCTCTTCCAGTGATGAGGCTATTTTTTGGCCTTATTATCAATTTGCATGGTTTCTTGTTTTTATTTATTTTTTAGGTAAAAAACCCTTAAAAAACATGCTTATGAAGAATAGAGATGAACTCAAAACTCATCTTTCTGAATCTTTAGAAAGCTTGAATGAAGCTCAAAAAGAAGCAAGTTCTTTAGATATCAAAATGGCTTCTTTATCTGAAGATCTTGAAAATTATAAAGAGAAATTCTGGCAAGACTGGGAAAAAGAAAAAACTTTAATTCAAATAAATTTTGAAGAAAGCATTAATTATCTCCAGGGAAGTTATCATTTAAGATTTGAGAACTATAGGAAAGAACTGCTCTTTTCTATTGAAAAAAAGATCCTTAATGATCTTATGAACTCTTCTTTTATTACTGATAATATTTCTAAAATAGATCAAAAACTTAAAAATAAAACTCTTGATACATTATCTGAAAAAAATTCTATCGGAGATTATGTTTCATGAAAGTTTTATCTCCTTATGTTCTCTCATGGCTTAAAAACTCTGCCTCTGAAGAAATATGTTTTAAAGAAATGAAGCTTTTAGAACAAATTATGACTCCTGCAGTCACTGAGTTTATAAATCATCCTAAGATAACACCTTCAGAGAAATGGCTAACTCTAAAAGAGTCTTTTGAAAAACTAGGGTTTTCTCCTATTACATTAAACTTCTTTAAACTGATTATTGAAAAATCTCGTTACCGTATTTTTACTGAAATCTTAAAAGTTTATCCTCAATTGATTCGTGAATATTTTGGAACTTTTGTTGTAAAAATTATTTGGGCTTTACCTCCCTCAGAAGCTGATTCTTCTGCTATAAAAAATATACTCATCACTCAATACCCCAAAACAAAGTGGGAGTGGGAAGAGAATGTTGATCCAAGCCTCAGAGCTGGATGTATTGTAAAAATTAACCATCTTGTGATAGATGGTAGTTTGAAATTTTTCTCTTCGACTCTTTTAAATCTATAGGAAAATCATGGAAAAACCTGAAGTTACAGAAATTATTGATATTCTTTCTCAAAAAATCGCTAACTCATCTTCTCAGAGTTCTCTTCTCGAAGTCGGAACTGTTATTTCTATCGCCGATGGTATTTGCCGTGTTTATGGTCTTGATCAGGCTATGAGTGGTGAGACTGTTATATTTGATAATGGTGTCAAAGGCATGGTCCTTAACCTTGAGAAATATAACGTAGGAATCGCTATCTTTGGAGATTCTTCCACCATCCAAGAAGGGATGGAAGTTCGACGAACTCATAAATTAAATTCAGTTCCTGTAGGTAAAGCTCTTTTAGGAAGAGTTTTAAATCCTTTAGGTGAACCTATCGATGGTCTTGGCCCTTTAGAGACCACTGAATTTCGTACTGTGGAGACAAAAGCTCCTGGAATTATGACTCGAAAAGGGATTCATGAACCTCTCCAAACAGGAATTAAAGCTATAGATAGCATGATTCCCATCGGCAAAGGCCAACGTGAGTTGATTATTGGAGATCGTCAAACAGGGAAAACTGCTGTTGCACTAGATACAATCCTCAATCAAAAAGGCAAAGGTATTTTCTGTATCTATGTCGCTATTGGACAGAAAGCATCCACTGTTGCTCAATTTGTCGAGAAACTCAAAAAATATAACGCATTAGAATATACCATAGTGGTTATGGCAAGCGCTTCAGATTCAGCGACTCTTCAATTTTTTGCTCCTTATAGCGGTGTCGCTATGGGAGAATACTTTAGAGATAACGGTGAACATGCGTTGATTGTCTATGATGATCTCACTAAACATGCTCAATCTTATAGAGAAGTTTCATTGCTCTTACGTAGACCACCAGGTAGGGAAGCTTATCCTGGAGATGTCTTTTATCTACATAGTCGTCTTCTTGAGAGAGCTTGTAAGCTTTGTGATTCATTAGGTGCAGGCAGCTTAACTGCATTTCCTATTATTGAAACACAAGCTGGTGACGTTTCAGCTTATATTCCTACAAATGTGATCTCCATTACCGATGGCCAGATCTATTTAGAATCTGATCTTTTTAATAGTGGTGTAAGACCTGCTATTAATGCTGGATTATCCGTTTCTCGTGTGGGTGGTTCTGCTCAAACAGCACCTATGAAACAGGTTGCGGGAACTCTTCGATTGGAACTTGCTCAATACCGAGATCTTCAAGCGTTTTCTCAATTTGCCTCAGATCTTGATGCTGCAACCCGTCAACAACTTGTCCGGGGACAAAGACTAACGGAGCTTTTAAAGCAAAAACAATATTCTCCTTTAGCTGTGGAAAGTCAGATCCTGATTTTATTTGCTGCAACTCAAGGCTTTTTGGATAAAAAAGATCTGAATATGTTAGCTTCTTATGAAAAATCTATGTTGGAATACTTCCGGTTAAATCATTCTGATATTTTAGAATCTATTGCTGATGGCAAAAAAATGTCTAAAGAATTTATGGAAAACCTTCGTACAATCCTTCAAGATTTTGACAAAAAATTTGAAAATCATGACATTTAACTTTTTGGATATCATCATCTTATGAGCCTTAAAGAACTTCGTACTAGACTTAAGAGTATTAAAAGTACTTCCCAAATAACTAAAGCCATGAAACTTGTTTCTACGGCTAAGTTTGGTAAGTCTTTACATCAATTTCATCAAGTTAAACATTTTTACACAGAGCTACAAAGTCTTTGGACTTTTCTTTCTTCTTACCCTGCAATACGTCAAAGAATGCTTCAATTAGAATGGGTTAAACCTATTGAAGCACCTCCATTATCCATTGCTCTTTTCACAAATAGAGGTCTTTGTGGAGGGTATAATAACTCTTTGACTAAGATTCTTCCTTCTACAGCTCAAGGTCCATTTGTTTTCCTAGGTAAAAGAGGAATTGCATCTATTCAGAAAAATTATGGAAGTTATATTAAAGAGTCTGATTTAGAAGATCTTTCTTCTCAATTATTAAATTCAGCTTCTCACTACCCTATTTCTCCTATTTATCTTTCTTTTGCTTGGGAAAATCCAACATTTTCTACTGCTCAAGATTTTTTTGGAAAAATTTGTGATCTTAAAAAACTATTCCCATTCCATTCATTAAATTTTATTTATAATCAATTTTATTCGGCGCTTTCTCAAGTTCCTAAACAAGAAACACTTATCCCTTTGAGCTTATCTGAAGAGATATCTACAGATTTTGCACCTTTGATTGATTCTGATTTTCTACACTCTCTCAGTGTAGATCTGATACAATCTCAACTTTATTTTATTCTTATGAATGCCTATACAAGCGAGCAGGGAGCTCGTATGGCTGCTATGGATAATGCAACACGTAATGCCGGTGAAATTCAAAAACGCTTGCAAATTACCTATCAAAGAGCTAGACAATCTGCCATTACCAATGAACTCAGTGAGATCATTAGTGGAGCTGAGGCTCTTTAAAAACATTTAGGAAAAACTATGGAAACTCAAAATCCTCAAGGAACTATCACTCAAATTCTCGGACCTATCGTAGATGTTGTTTTTGAAAAACTTCCTTTACCTCCTATCTATCAAAAATTGGTCACAACTAATGCCAGTCTTAATAATAAAAAAGACAATCTTGTTTTAGAAGTTGCTCAACACATTGGTGAGCGTACTGTTCGAACCATTGCTATGGATGCAACCGATGGTCTTAGAAAAGGATTATCTGTTACAGATACCGGAGGACCTATTTCTGTTCCTGTGGGAAGAGAAGTCCTAGGTCGTATCCTAAACGTCGTCGGCGATCCTGTGGATGATGGTCCTGCTGTTGAAGCAAAAAAATACACTCCTATTCATAGAAAAGCTCCTGTTTTTACAGAGCAAAGCACACAAGTTGAAATGCTTGAAACTGGAATTAAAGTCGTTGATCTTTTAGCTCCTTACCAAAAAGGTGGAAAAATCGGACTATTTGGGGGTGCTGGCGTAGGTAAAACAGTTCTGATTATGGAACTTATCAATAACGTTGCAAAACAGCATGGTGGTTTCTCTGTGTTTGCTGGAGTCGGTGAAAGAACTCGTGAAGGAAATGACCTTTATCATGAAATGAAAGATTCTGGAGTTCTCGAAAAAGTTGCTCTTGTGTATGGACAGATGAATGAACCTCCCGGAGCTCGATCCAGAGTAGCCCTAACAGCTCTGACTATGGCTGAATTCTTTAGAGATGAAGAAAATCAAGACGTTCTCTTCTTTATTGATAATATTTTTAGATTTACTCAAGCAGGAGCTGAAGTTTCCGCTTTATTAGGAAGAATTCCTTCTGCAGTGGGTTATCAACCTAACTTAGCTACAGAAATGGGTGCTCTTCAGGAACGCATTACCAGTACACAAAAAGGTTCTATCACTTCTGTGCAAGCAATCTTTGTTCCTGCCGATGACTATACAGATCCAGCTCCCGCAACAACATTTGCTCACTTAGATGCCACAACTAATCTAGATAGAAGTATTTCTGAAAAAGGAATTTACCCTGCGGTTCATCCCTTACAATCTACCAGTCGAATTCTTGATCCTCTCATTGTGGGAGAAGAGCATTACCAAACAGCACGTACTGTTCAAAAAATTCTCCAAAGATACCGTGATCTTCAAGATATTATTGCTATTCTAGGAATGGATGAACTTTCTGAAGAAGATAAACAAACTGTCTACAGAGCCCGTCGTATTGAAAGATTCTTATCTCAACCTATGCATGTTGCTGAGCAATTTACAGGTATTCCCGGAAGATATGTTCCCATCAAGGATACTGTCCAAGGATTTAAAGAAATCTGTGAAGGCTTATGGGATCATCTTCCAGAAAGTGCTTTCTACATGGTAGGTTCTTTACAAGAAGCTATTGATAAAGCAAATAAATAACTCTTATGGATCTTAAAATCATCACCCCTACAGGTTCAGCTCTAGAAGGCTTCTACGAGAAGATTTCATTTCATACTCCACAAGGTATGGTAGAAATTTTAGAAGATCATGCTTCATTTGTTTGCGAAATTTCTTCTGGTCCGGCATACTTTACTCAAGGAGAGGTCTCTGAATTTCTCTTTATTTCCGACGGCTTTGCAAAAGTTTTGGATAATAAAGTGACTTTAATTGTTCATGAGACTCATCAATATGAAATGGATCGTCCTTGATATTCGTTGCGGAAACCAAGGTTATGGAATCTCCCGTACTCTTCAAAGCATAGCTAAATCTCTACTCAAACTCTCTGTCGAAAAATCTTTTAAGCTCATATTTGTTAATAATTCCTTAAGAAAACCTGATTATCTTCCGATAGATGCAAATTATATTTACTATCATGAGTATTTCCCACTCTGTAAAAAACTCCCTCCCTCTGTTTGGGCTACCAAGGTTTGGAATCAACTCTCCCTTGAACTCAAAGAACCGTTTTTATGGCTTTCGTTAGATAATACTGATGTTCCAAGATTGTCCCCTCAAAAAGCAGGATTTCTTCAAACAATTCAATGGATCCATGATACTTTACCCCTTGATTTTCCTAAAGATCATAGTTTTCTATTTAGAAATCATTTTTTTCTCACCTTAAAATCTAACCTAGAAAAAGGTGTGCCCATTGTTACGGTTTCTGAATTCTCCAAAAACTCTCTGATAAAGCATTTCCCTAAATTAAAATCTTCTATCACCATTGTGCCTAATGGAATTGATCCTAAGTTTGGTTCTGAACCCCGTTATTCTAAGCTTAAAAGACAATCTTTAAGACAAGAACTCATCCAAAAGTATTCTATTCCTGAAGCCTTACTTTTCCATAAATGGATCCTAGGAGTAGGAAGAAAAGCCCTCTATAAAAACTGGGAAATGGGTTCCCAAATCGTTCAATCTATTGCCGATAAAACACCCTCTGTATTCATACACATTGGAAATCACAAAGAAAATCAACTTCTTAATAACACTTTACTCTTACCTTTTGTGGAAGATTCTTCTCTCTATGATTTTTATCAGGCATCCGATGTTCTCCTTCATCCCAGCCTAGGTGAAGGTTATGGCCTTGTTCCTGTGGAAGCTGCTTTGACAGGACTACCTGTTATTTATCAGAAAAATACTGTTTTAGATGAACATTTCTTATCTTATCCCTCTCAAAAACGAGATCTCTTCTGGAAGTCTTCTGAGAACTTGGAAGATTCCCTTCAGAAACTTCATCTTCTTTTAACTGATCCTAAACATCTTTCTTTCTTAAGTTCTCTTGAGAAAGAGTCTCTTCGATCTCAAATGACTGAATTAAATGGAAAAGATTTATTCGATTTTAAAAATAATATAGAAGTGTTTTTAGAGAAAATCATAGAACCTTCTTAAATATTTTAATTTTATTTTAAAAAAATTTATTTTATATTCCCCACAAAGAGGTTTTTATATGTATCTTTCTATAGTTTTATCTTTAATTTTAAATATGGTTTCTATTTCAGCGAGTGCGGCTGACTTAGGTCAATCTCCAGCAGTTGAAAGTGTTTTAGCCAACGCTGCAGATTTTGAAGGGATACCTGGACTATTATTAGCAATGGATAAAATATCTACAAAACAAGTTGAGACTCTTCAGAATGCAATTTCCATTATCATTGAAGCTGCAAGGGATAATAATCATTCTAATGTTATGACAGCCGTTACCACTTATCAGAATTTATTAGCTCAACTCATTCATGCTAATAGCGAAAGTTATGAAACAATGAATGTAGATGACTATAGAATTTCAGCTGAATATTCAGAATTGATGGCATTTTTAAAAAATATGGATGCTAATATTTTTGTTATAGTTAGCTCTTCTCTAGAAAACAATCATCCTATTGAGCCTACAGGCGGAACAATTGAATTTTATAGGCCTCAAGATGGTCAATTAAAGTCAACTACTCATCACTTTTTGGAACAATTTCGTAAGGGTTCTATCCCTTTAAAGACTCCTAATGAAGAAATTCTTTATATGCATGATTCCTTTCCAAGAAGCTATCTTACATCTCCGTCAGAGTTTTATACCATTCAAAATACCATAAAAAATTTATCAGTAATTGAATCTATTCCTCAAGGACTTGTTAACGGAGGCTTCATAACCCCAGATCAATTAGAGGCTATTGAGGCTTCAGTTAAGAAGATCATTAAAGCTGCTCTTAATGCTAGTCATCTGGATCCCTCAGAGGTGGCTAAAGTAGGTCTAGTTGATTTTAATTCAGCTGTCAGTGACCATGAAAGTCTATTAAAAACATTAATTCCTAAAGAAAACTATAATATAGATACCTTAATAGCTCAAAATCTTTATGTTTCTTCTATTATATATAAACGTCTTTCAAATATTATTTTTGATTTAGACCCTTTAAGAGACCAAATAAAAGCAACGCAACAGACTGCAATTGCAGAAAAAATAAGAGATTATCTTGATATAAATCCTGATTTTTTAGATAAATTAAGAGCTCAACTAAACTCAAAATCCGAATAAGTTATTGTTTTAAAATAACTTATATTCAAATCCTAAAAAATTTAGGATCTCTTTTTCCTTAAGTTCTTTAAGCGTGTTTTTTCCTCTAGACTCATCTTCTCTATCGCTGCAGAAAACGCCACCGAACTCACTTGATAGATATGTGTTTCCATAAATTGATAAGTATCATCAGGGTAAACATTATAAGCTTCTCGAAGAGTCCAACCTATCCCTTTTTGAACATAGTAATGATCAAAAGTAAGCTGATTTTCCAAAAGACTTAGAATCTTATCCACCGGGAGTATCTTTTTTCGACTTCTACTATAATAAAGAAGACTGACGATAGAAATTCTTCTTTTCCATGGATTTAGAGAATGATTCCAGTTTTTTAAGACTGGGTACACTTTATCAGGGCTCTCTTCTAAAATTCTTGAATATATCCCACAAAGAGTATCAGAATGAGCCCAGTTATCTATTTTTGAAGACCATTTTTCTAAGATATCCCAATAACTTATGAGGTTATGTCTTTGTTTAGGAGAATCAAACCAATTTAATGCTAAAAGCATAACTTCAAAACAATCAGACTCCCACCAAATTTGATCCCAAATACGAGCGATCTCATCAAGGGATCTATATGAAAACGAAAACCCTTGGGACATGACCTGACGAAGGTGTGGCACCCTTAATCCTATGTATTTAAGCTTTGATTGACCTCCTCCTATATAAGATTCAGGATGTTGTGAGGACGTTCTTTGGGGCAACTTATTTAAGATGTCTTCTATTTCTTTTATATGCTTCATGATTTTCGATTCTATTAAAAAATCTATGACTTTTAAAACATATATTTATGAACCCAGATTGATCTTTTGTTTTTGTAATTATATGCCTCTATTTAATAATAATTTAGGATTTCTATGTACTTATTAATATTATCCATTGCTTTAAATACACTTTTTGTATCTGGGTATGCCCATAAAAGTCAAAATATACAGGTCATATCGATACATATAGAGGATCTCGCTGTAGATAGTTTTCCTCATGCAGTTCTCAGAATTGAAGATGAGCTTTTAAATATACCTAAAAAGCTACATGAGCTTAATCTTATTCAAAAAGCCGATATCTCCGAAGCTACTCGACTCATGAATAGATTCTTCGATGCTGCATATTTGGCTATAGAAATAAAAGATACAATTATGACTGATCTCTACGAAGCACTCAAAAACTACAGACTATTCATAGAAGGTTGTGCGATTGCAAGATTTAATCAAATAAATCCAGAGGCTATATGGACAAAATATCCAGCCTATATCCTTTTTCTTATGAATTTTTTGCTGAGAGAAAGAAACTTAGATATAGATATGTTACTTTGGAAAGAACAGTTTCGATTGAGCAACCTCATTGAAAAAGAAGTATCCGCCCTTAAAAAACCTAAACTTATTATCAATCCAAATACGCAAAAAATATTAAGAACAGCAATAAAATATTTTGCTCCCACAATTCCACAAGAGATTCCAACCTCTCAAGAATAAAATTTTTATTATCTTAGCCCTGTGTGCCGTAATATTACACATGTCTTCTTAATACAAATCTACAAATTTATTATAGATTCTGAATACTTTAAGGATAGAATAACGAAATTTTAATTGAAATTTAAAAACTTATATTTTATATTTCTTATTTTAAATGGAGAATTTTTATATGCATATTTTTATTATTTTATCAATAATATTTAACATGTTATCTACCGTAGATACAGCTTATAGTTTGCCATACCCTATTGATGCTACCTTAAGTGATAAGACCTTCATTCCATTTCCTATTGAAAATGCCTTAAGTAATAAGATCTTAATTTTAAATATTCCTAACATAATGTTAGATAGGAGTATTATAACAGACAATCAACTTACTGAATTTACTCAGTCAGTTAAATCAATAATTGAAAGTGCTGAGAAATATATCGAGTTAGTTGGGACAGATGATAGGCAAAAACATCTAACTGATTTCACTGATGCACTTCAAACACATAGAGGTTTAATTATTCATTTAAATACTTCCCATTTTGCAGAAGAATTTAATCTTTTGGATACATTAAAAGAATTAAATATTTACATTCCAAGTATTATTTATACTTCCCTATCTGAAGATTAAGTGAAACTGTCCATATCTTCTTTATCAAGATCTCTGGCTAACTGAAACAAAGGATCTTCCCATGGGGTCTTGGAATTTTGAAATGTCATCTGAGTTAACTGTTGTTGCAGTGTTTCAGTATGGGTTGGGATAATAATATTCTTATTATGAGGTAAATTAACCTGTGTTAAAGGGTTTGGTTTATCAAAGCCTGTAGCTATCACGGTGATTCGAATAAAATCTCCCATAGTGTCGTCAATAGCTGTTCCAAAGATGATATTGGCATCTTCATGGACCGCTTGTTGAATCAAAGAAGAAGCTTCAGAGATCTCATGTAGAGTTAAATTACTTCCTCCAGTGATATTCATTAAAATGCCTGTGGCACCGTGAATATCCACATCTTCTAATAGAGGAGAGGATATCGCCATACGTGCTGCTTCCAAAGCTCTTTGATTTCCTGAAGCAGATCCGATTCCCATCAAAGCCATTCCCATTTCTGACATGATGGTTCTGACATCAGCAAAGTCTACGTTGATTCTTCCGGGAACGTTAATGATTTCAGAGATCCCACGAACAGCATTCAATAAAACATCATCAGCTAATTTAAACCCATCTAATACAGAAAGATTTTCAGGAGCTAAATTCAGGATCCTTTGATTAGGGATCGTAATAAGAGTATCCACAGAAGACTTAAGTTCTTCTATCCCTCTTTCACAAGCATTCTTACGTCTTTTACCTTCAAAATCAAAAGGTTTAGTGACAACACCAACGGTAAGTGCTCCTAATTCTCTTGCAATATGCGCAATGATAGGAGCTGCACCTGTTCCGGTACCTCCACCCATTCCTGCAGTGATAAAGATCATATCTGATCCTTGTAGGACTTCTTGAAGAATAGCTTTATCTTCTAACGCTGCATCACGACCGATATCTGGATTTGCACCTGCACCTAGTCCTTTTGTGAGTTGTCTTCCTAATTGAACTTTAATAGGAGCCTGACTTTTATGTAACGCTTGAACATCCGTATTTGCTGTTACAAAATCAATACCAGATAAACCAGCTTCTATCATGGTGTTCACGGCATTGCAGCCACCGCCACCCACTCCGATAACCTTAATGACCGCATGGGGTATCAAGGAATTAGGTTCAAACATAAAAGCTCCTAGGTCTACTAGAAATATTTTGCTTCTTTCACAAAAATTTTGTCAATATGACTCATGTCAATGATTAGTACAGCATCTTGTTCAAAATGATTTTCAATTTGATTTAAAGAATGCTTCCAAGACTTATTTTCACCTAAGATCAAGGTATGTTGACCTTGGTGTGCCACAAACTGTAATGAATCTTGATCAAAGTAAAGATCGTTATATTTTTCTTTAAACTGTGAGTATTGAAAATAGATTTTCTTAAGATTTAAAAGTTTGATGCGTTTAGATTTACCTTTAACTTTTAAATAACCTAGCTTCATATCATCTTCAGTTAATGTTTTATCTTCTAAAAAAGGCTTCCAAGCTGTTCCATAAACTCTTTCTTTATCATTATAATTTAAAGTAAATAGAGGTTTTTGTTTTTCTATATTAACAAAGATTTTATTTTGAATAACAATAACTTCAGCTTTCTCACAAAAGTTCTCTGATTGTAATCTCACCTTTAATTCCCGGATCATATAATCAGACATTGGCCTTCTATCTAAGTAAGTTTGAAAAAGTCCTTGATTCATTTCTTTTTTAATATCTTGATATCTTTTTAAGACTGTTTCTTTAATAGATTCTTCTTTAAGATTTATAAAAATCTCTTGTGGTTTTCTGGGTGAAATGATGAGAATCATCAACATACAAAAAACACTCAAACCTATTTTTAAAGAGACTTGTTTCATCCATTACCCCAGATGAAATCGGTGGATACGAGCACAAACACCTACCATAAAATACGACATCAAAAGTGATGTGCCTCCAGAAGAAAGAAACGGAAGAGGCAATCCTTTTGCAGGTAATAGTCCACAAACAACACCCATATTAATCACAATACTTCCCATAAATAAGGCTGCAATTCCTAAAGCAAAACTCTTTGCAAAAGCATCTTTAGTACGAATCGTTATAAAAATAAGATAATTCATAAAAATAAGATAAAGAAGACAGATTACAAAGAATCCCAAAAATCCTATTTCCTCGGTCATAACGGATAAAACAAAATCTGTATGAGCTTCTGGCAAAAAGAAAAGTTTTTGCTGGCTAGATCCTAAACCTTTGCCAAACCATCCACCATTAGCGATGCCTAAAAGACTCTGAATGATTTGAAACCCTGATCCTAATGGATCCTTAAAAGGATTTAAGTAAACTCCTAATCGTCTTAATCGATAGGGAGCGATAATTAAAAGAACTAAAAATGCTGGAATAAAACCAATACTTCCATAAACAAAGTATTTTCCTGGAACACCTTCCAAATACATAATCCATCCAACAGACCATAAAACAAGTAAACATGATCCAAAATCAGGTTGTCCATAAAGAAGACCTAAAGAGAGCACTAACGTGACCCAAAAGAATAGATTTTTAGGAGATTGAGCTGCAAAAATAACCATAGATAATTTTAAGATCTCTGAGGGTTGAAATCTAAAGATTTTAAAATCAATCCAGCGGGATGCTCCCAAAACCTTACGCCCTACTCCGGGAAGATATGTGAAGAAAACAAGAGAAATACTTATATATACAATCACTTTCTTCCATTTTTCATAAAAAGAAAGAGGGATAAACATGCCTAACCCAGCGGCACCCATCCCCATAACAGAGTACATCAAATGTTTCTTTAAAAAAAGAAACTCATCACCATATCTATGTTGAGAAAAAACACCGGAACTACTGTAGACAAACACAACTCCTAAAGTTGCCAATGCAATCACAGGGAACCAGAGAGCTTCACCCCCCCATATTTTTCCTTGGAAATGAAGATTGAACCATTTTTTTAAATACATCGCCTCTGTGCTCAAAACTTTCAAATTCATCATAGCTTGCACACCCCGGAGAAAAAAGGAGGAGACTTCCATGAGGTATGAGTTGAAGAGCGATGGGAATGGCTTCTTTTAAAGAGGTAACAACTTCTATTTTATCTTTAAGATCAATGATTTCATTATAAATTTCATGACGAGATTCACCAAATAAAATGATTTTTTGGATGTTATTTTGATGGATAAGTATTTTTTGAAAACTTTGACCTTCTTTCTTTTTTCCACCTAACATTAAATAAAGAGAAGGATGATCTTGATAAGAATGGAGAGCCACTAAAGTACTTTCCACAGAAGTCGACTTAGAATCATTAATAATGGTGATAGGATCTTTTTCAATAAGCTCTAATCTATGGGGTAGCTCTAAATCTTCTAAAGAGGGCAAAGTTGTCTCTATCCATTTTTTCTCTAAACCTAAGATTCGACTGATCCCAATGGCTATGCCTAAATGTTCTTTATTATGGGAAAGATGAACTTTAGGATGTTTTAAAGAGATCTCCTCATGAAGATCAGCATCTCTTGAGAAGAGAGTCACTTTATCTTTTTGAATATCTAAGAATCCCCAAGACTCCTGAGTGGGTAATCCCGGTAAAGGTATTTTTTTAAGTTCTTTGTATTCGCTTTTAAGATCAAAAAGACGATTTCTGGATATCAGAATTTCTTGTTGTTCTTCCAAAGTAGGCTGAATCATAATTCTATGACAAGAAGGCATAGGACAGCCTAATTCTCTGGCTATTTTCCAAACATGAGAATGAATCAAAACAATTTTTTGGGTTTGTAGGATCAGTCTCCACTTTGCTAGAAAATAAGCTTGAAGGGTTTCGTATCTTTCTAAATGATTCTCTGAAAAATTAAGAAACACAGAGATCTGTGGAGCAATGGTAGGTGAGGTTTCTAACTGGTAACTGCTCAGTTCTGTAATAAAAATATTTTCTTTACCTTTTTCCTGAAGAGCTTGGCTAAGAGGATATCCAAAATTACCACATGGGATAGAAGGAACTCCTCCGGCATTTAAAAGACAACTGAGCATCTGAGTGAGAGTGCTTTTACCGTAACTTCCTGTGATGCTGATATAAGATAAGTACCTATGTAATCGAGTCAAACATTCAATCTCGCTAATGACCTCTATCCCTTTATAAAAGAATTTTTGAACCATGCTGTGGCTTAAAGGGATCCCCGGAGAGAGAATAACTATTTTTGCTTCTGCGATAGCTTTATCTATAGAATTTTTTCCTTCTTCAAAAGGAATATTATGTTTATTTAAAATATTCTTATCATCTTTATTCAGATAAGTTTTTTCTGAAAGGAACACTGGAATTCCTAATGAATTTAAATAGACAGAAAGAGTGATTCCGGTTTTACCACCGCCTATGATCCAATGGTATTTCATCGAAGTTTTAAAGTGAGAATGCTAATAAGACTTAAAATAAAACTGATGATCCAAGCTCTAATGGTTATCTTTTGTTCCGGCCAACCTTTTTTTTCAAAATGGTGATGAAGAGGTGCCATCAAAAAAATTCGTTTTTGTGTTTTCTTATAATAAAGAACTTGCATCATCACAGAGATCGCTTCCAAAACAAATATACCCCCCATAAGAGCAAATAAGAGTTCTTGATGAATGAGAATAGCGATACTAGCTAAAGAACCTCCTAGAGCCAAAGACCCAGAATCTCCCATAAATACCTGTGCTGGCCAAGTATTATACCAAAGAAATCCTATAGAGCTTCCTATGATTGCCGCAAGAAAAATAGGAATCTCTCCAGAACCGGGAACAGAATCATAATAAAGATATTTAGAAATCACACTGTTTCCTGTCACATAGCTGAGGATCATTAAAGCAATGGCACTGGTAATCACTGGACCTATGACAAGACCATCCAAGCCATCGGTTAAATTCACAGCATTACTGCTTCCCACAAGAATAAATGCTCCGATAAAAAAATAGAAAAGACCTGTATCTAAAATAATATCTTTTATAAAAGGAAGGGTGATCTGTCCAAATTGATTCTTATTATTTAAATAAATTAAAGTTAAAATAGTTAAAGAAACAAAAATAAGACCTAAAAGTTTATGGCGACTAGATAAACCTTTATGGTTTTTTTGGGTGATCTTAATATAATCATCAAAAAACCCAATCATTCCAAAAGAAATCAGGGATAAAATAGGGATCCAAACATAGATATTTTTCCAATCCATCCAAAGAAGACTGGTGACAACCACACAAAAAATAATCACCACTCCTCCCATGGTAGGAGTTCCTTGCTTAGAGAAATGACTTTCTGGTCCCAGTGTTCTAATAGGCTGATCTGCTCTAAAAGATTTGAGGATCTTTATCATAAAAGGATAGAGAACCATGGAAAGAAGGATACTTGTAATCAGGCTTAAAATACTTCGACTTGAAAAGTAAGTAAACGCTCTTAACGAAGGATAAAAGGGAGACAAAAATTGAATCAAATAAAAAATCATATCGTTTAGGTTTCCTTTATGGCAAAAAATCTTTGTACAAAGTCTTTATCGTCCCATAAATACGTCTGATTTCCTACAATTTGAATTTTTTCATGGCCCTTACCTGCAATCAAAATAATATCTCCAGAAGTTGCTTTCTCTAAAACCGATTTCAACGCTTCTTCTCTAGACCCTATGATTTGATATGAAAAACCTAAAGGAAACCCTTTAATAATATCATTTAAGATCTTTTGAGGATCCTCATTCCTAGGATTATCACTTGTGACAATCACTTCATGTGCATATTTTGAAGCAATCTTTGCCATCAGTGGCCTTTTAAGAGGATCTCTATCTCCTCCACATCCAAAGACACAGTAGAGTTTTTGAGGCTTATCATTTTGGCATGCTTGTAATGCATGTTCCAAAGCATCAGGAGTGTGGGCATAATCTATAAAAACTTTGATTCCTTTGGATTCTACTGTCTCCATTCTTCCAGGAATTTCAAATGAATTGAGTTTTAATAATTTTTCTAAAAATATTTTTCCCTCTGGTGTGATTCCAAAGTCTTGTGTGACCCTCTCACAAAGAAACGAAAAAACAGCTGCAGTGTAATTGAGATGTTGAAAAGTTCCTGTCAGTGGACATTGATATGGTATCTCTAGTCTTTTTTGATTTTTAACCCAATACACCCACATGTTTTGCTTGGGGTCACATTGTAAATAAGCATCCCAGAGCATTTTGGGGGTATCTACACCATAGCCTAGACGTTTTTGGCTCTGATTTAAGCTTCTAAAAACTTTTTCAATAGATTCCATATCTTGAAAAATAATGGCATGATTTTGAACATTTTTTTTAAATAAGATGAGCTTAGCATCTAAATAAGCGTCCATATTCTTATGATAATCCAAATGATCTTGTGAAAAATTAGTAAATATCCCAGTATCTATAGCTTTATGATAAAGTCTATTTTGATGTAGGCCTTGAGAACTGGCCTCAAAAGCCATTCTTTGAATATCAGGTTTAAGATTTATAATTTCCTGACAAAATTCGGGAAAATCTAACATGGTGAGT
This sequence comes from Silvanigrellaceae bacterium, assembly GCA_947457515.1. Classification (GTDB taxonomy): domain Bacteria; phylum Bdellovibrionota_B; class Oligoflexia; order Silvanigrellales; family CANGWC01; genus CANGWC01. The sequence goes on along the minus strand of CANGWC010000009.1, from coordinate 14,269 downwards.
CCATGTTTCCCTAAGGTCCCTAGAATAAAACATTTTTCATGAAGTGTATTTTGAGAGATATGCTGAATGAGATGACAAACACTGGTTTTACCATTGGTTCCGGTAACTGCCACTAATGGAATCTTTAAGGGAGTATGTTGCGTTAATAACTCAAAAAGTTCCTGAACTGATCCTTCGTAGTAGATCCCTCCACCTTGGACAACCTCTGATTGATATTTTTGGAAGGAGAAGTTCTTGTCATTTCTTGCAAAAAATAGGAATTTTTGATTTGAGAGTTTAGAAATATTTCTTGTATCCCAAACAAGATAAATCTGTTTGTATTCTGTTTGATTTAAAATGATTTTTTCAAAATATATCAAATTAGTATCCTGATTTTAGAGCTATTTTACCTTTACCCATAAAGTAACGAAACGTCTGTTCCATAACTTTTGCAACATAGGGAGCTGCAATCACTCCTCCATAAGCTGTGGTTCCCTGAGGTTCATCTAATACAAGGAGAATAGCAAATTTAGGATCTTGGTATGGAGCAAAAGAGACAAATGATGAAACTCTTTCAGAGTAACTCTTGCCATCAAATTTTTGAGCTGTACCTGTTTTACCGCCCACTTGTAGAAAAGAAATTCGCCCCTTAGAACCAGTTCCTCCTTCTTCTACTACATCTTTTAAGGCTTTTCTGATCCACTTAGCTGTTTCTACAGATCCAAATGATTCTTGGGGAGGGGCTTCAAAGTCTTGAATGATTTTAAGTTTTTGAATTTTACCTGTAATGGTATTCACAAACGCTTGCATAAACTGAAGAGGAGACATAGCTATACCTTGACCAAAGGCAAGATTTGCAAATCTCATCATTTTCCATTCTTTAGGATTAGATAAGCTAGGCTTCCATTCTCCCGGGATCCCTATTTTTAAAGGTTGAAGAACGCCTGCTCTGGCAAAACACGAGAAGAGTCTTTTTTTACCCATTTTCTGAGCTATTTTAAACATTCCTATATTACTGCTAAATTTTAAGACTTCTTTGAGGCTTAACCAAGCATAGGGGTGCGTATCATGAAGAACTCCTCCCTCGATTTCATATTTTCCATTTTCACAAAAAATCTTTTCTTCAGGAGTGATGACTTTTGCTTGTAATGCACAAGAGATCACGATGGGTTTCAAAATAGATCCTAATTCTAATCCGCTGGATACTCCATGAAATTCATGCCCTTTATATCCATGAGAATAAGGATCTTGTGGTTCAAAATCAGGGTAACTGGCTAATGAAAGAATTTCTCTTTTAGGAACATCTATAATCATCATTGTTCCTTTAAGAGAATGTGATTCTTTTACGCTTTCTTCTAAATTTTTTTCTGTGATTTTCTGAAGAACATAATCTAAAGTAAGATCTACTTTAGGTAACGGTTTTAAAATATCAATCATACTGGGTTGAACAAGAGTCATTTGACCTCTTGCATCTCGAGCGACTTTCATTTGAGAAGATTCGGATTGGAGTCTTTGGTTTAAAGTATATTCTAAACCTCCTAAACCTTCGTTATCCATACCCACAAAGCCTAAGATATGAGAAGCAAGATGACCATGTGGGTACAATCTTAAAGGTTCTTCTACACTCTGAAGAAAATCAAATTCTTTCACTTTTGTTTCAAATTTTTTATATTTATTCTTGGGAATTTTTCTTTTAACCCAAAGAAAGTTTCTTTTTTCTTTGATAGCTCTACGAATTTTGTTTTCAGGTAAAGAAAATTCTTTAGATATAAATGAGATTTTATTTTTAGGGATCTTCCTAGGAAAAGCAAAAACACTCACACTTTGAGTGGATGTGGCTAAGATTGTTCCTAAACGATCTGCAATCGTGCCTCTTTCAGAAGCTAAAACAACTTTTGTTTCTGCTTGTCGGCTTCCCTGTGACCTCAGTTGATCTCTGAGTTTCCCAGGGAAAATGCCTACATAGGCAAAACGAAATACAATGACCATAAATATAAGATTAAAAACACCTGCAATCACATATGGTCTAAATATTTTAAATTTAGGTAACCGTTTTTTAAGAGCTCTGGAGAACTTCTTAAGGGGTTTGAGATAGGTAGTTTTTTTGTTCGTAAAAAATAACATTTTCTGGCTTAGGGAAATCCATTTTCTTGTTTTTAAGAGTATCGTCTATGATCTTAGCTTTCAAACCTGAAAGTTCTTCTTCTAGAAGCTTTTGTTCTAAAAGAAGTTGTCTTTGTTGATTTTGTAATCCGCTCAGTTCATATCCAATACTATACGTTTGATTCCTTAAGATACTGACAGGTATACAGAAAAAAGCCACTAGTAAGAAACAGATGAGTGTAAGATCATATTTCATCAGGATACTTCCTCGAAAAGACTCTTAAGCGAGCAGAACGACTACGGGGATTATACTTGATTTCTTCTCTTGTAGGGATCAGTCCTCTTCGAGGAGTTTCTTCCCCTAGGCCTTCTTTTTGCCATTTTCTATAGGCTCTTTTAACAATTCGATCTTCCCCGGAATGAAAAGATATCACTCCTAATCTATCACTGAAAAAAGGAATCTCTAATGTTTTTGAGAGCTTCTGGAGTTCTTCATTCACTTCTATTCGTAATGCCTGAAAGATCTTGGTCGCCGGGTGTAATCTCCCTCTTCGAGGAATGATTGTTTCAATAAAAGAAGCAAAGTTTTGAGTATTTTCGAAAAAACTCTTGTTTTTTTGACGCAAGGTGACAATTTTTTGAGCTACTTTCCGGGAGGCTCTTTCCTCACCATACTCGAAGAAAATTTGAGCTAGCTTCTCTTCAGAGTAAGTCATAAGAATACTTTGAGCTGTTACCTCTTGTTCTTGATTCATTCTCATATCTATCATACTAGAATCATTAAAAGAAAATCCTCTTTCTTTGTCCTGTAATTGATAACTACTGAGGCCTATATCCAGTAAAGCTATACTCACTTCTTTGATCTTAAGTTGTTGAAGCACTCTAGGAATTTCAACAAAATTTTCATGGAATATATTGATTTTAATATCTTTATCTTGAGCCCATAGGTGAGCTCTCTCAATAGCTTCTTTATCTTGATCTAATAAAATGAAGTGAATATTTTGATAGTTTCTTTTTAAAGCTTCTAAATACAGGGCGTTTGTATGCCCTCCTCCTCCAAAAGTTCCATCAAGATAGATAAAAGAAGCTCCTCTATGGTTCTTTGGAAGAAGAAATTCTAAGACTTGATTCGTTAAAACTGGAATATGCATTTTTTGCAGGTCTTTCTTTTTGAGAGGACTTCAAAGGTATTCCTTAAAGTGCAACCGTCACCTGTCGATACCTATTCTAAAGGATGGAATCAAGGAATCTATTATGAAAAGTCTTCGCCACCTAGTTTTGCTTTGTTTAACAAGCTTAACTCTATCTATTCAATTCTGCCAATCTACAGATTCTCCTACTGAGGATGAAGCTACTGAAGCTACATCCGATGGTTCCTCTGAAGAAGCACCTGCCGATGGTTCTGCTCCTGCAGACGGTTCTGCCCCTGCGGACGGTTCTACTCCTGAAGCAGATACTAACAGTGAAACACCTACTGCGGAAAACCCTACGACTCCTCCCGTAGAGGTCCAAAATACTGCTTTAAATGCTGGTGAAGAAGCTGTTCCCCCTGAAAATCTTGTTCCTCCTGCCCCTACTGACGGCGTTGCTCCTGTAGCTGGTGTAGATGGCACTCCTCCTGCCCCTACAGATGCTCCTGTTGCGGATGCTGCTGCTCCTGTTGTGGATGCAGCTAAACCAGAAGGATCTGTTGGAGAAGTCACTCAAACCGCTCCTCAAGAAACTAGAACTGCATCATCTGGCGCAAGTGCTATTCCTGAATTAGGTTCCAAGATGGCTTACCATATTGTTCGTGGAGATACCTTAGGTGTGATTGCACAAAAAATATTTGGTGATAAATCTCGTTGGAAAGAACTTGCTCAAGTTAATCATCTAAAAAATCCTGACCAAGTTTATGCTGGAGATGTGATTTTCTATGTTCTAGATGAAAGATCTAAAGGTTTCTCTGAACAATATGAAATGGCTCCTAAGAAAACAGTAACTGTACAAAAAGGAGAAAGTCTTTCTCTTATTTCTAAGAAAGTTTATGGACATCAAGGTCAATGGCGTTCTTTATGGAAAATGAATCCAGAAATCAAAAATCCACATCAATTAAGAGTGGGTCAAGTTCTAAATTATGTAGAATGGGGAACCGTATCAACAGCATCTGTTGAAGCTCCTGCAACTAAGGTAGCAGAAGAAGCTAAACCTGAGGAAGCACAACCAGAAGTGGTTAACTCAAATGAAACTGTCTCTGATAATAATATAGCTAATGCTAATGCATCAGAAGAATTAGCTAATGCTAACTTAAATACTGAAGGCGCAACAGTAGAGTAGAACTCAAAGATAACCTTTGATAAGAAAGGTTAGAAGATCCTGTGATCTCAACCCGATAAGGGCTATAGGAGAGATCTGTCACCAGAGGATAATCAAGATTATCCTCTAGAGGACACTGCAAGCATCCAGCTTGCCATGCGTAGTCTTGATAAGGCGCGCCTATGCTGCTTAAGCAAGCTGCATACTCAGAAGGATCACCCACATTAAACCAGGGTGACTCATCTGCATAAGCAATGATAGGAAGTTTTTCTGTGATTGCTTTTTGATAAAACAAAGAAACGCTAGAAATCACTGGTGGTTCTTTATAGGAGGAAATAGCTTTTTCATAAAGCTTATGGGATATGATCTGAAAATTAGAAAACATCATAGAATGATTTTCTTTCTCAGACTCATTTAAAGGCTCACTGAGTTCTTTTGTTCCTATAGAGTTAGATTGAGACTTTAAACCATTAAAACCTACAACCAGGCCGTTATTAACACTTAAGGCATCATCTCTTTGTTCTGTCAGAGATAGAACTGTCATTAAGGCTCCTGCATCCTGACATTGGGTTTCCCAGTAGTGGATGATCTGATTAAAGTCCATTTGAGTGTAAATATCCCCGGACATCACAATAATATCTTTATCTAAACTCTTAATATTACTTTGTTTTTTAATGTTTTCACAGATATTAAAAATACCTCCCCCGGTCCCTAAAAGGACCTTCTCATCATGGTAATGGATAGAATAATGGGAGGGATTTGGGTGCTTTTGATAGTATGTATTGACCTCTTCTCGCACTTGAGAAGCTTTGTGAAAGGTATTGATATGTACATCACCTAAAGGGAGAAGTTTATTGATCGTATATGTTGCAAGTGGTTGAGATAATATAGGAATGACTGGCTTTGGGATCAGATCTGTTAAGGGCCGTAACCGTGTGCCTAGGCCTGCACAAAGAACAATCAGAATATACTGTTTTTCCGGCGTACTCATGCTTAGTCTTCCTGATAGCTTAGGCGTGAATATCCTTTAAGCTTATGCGCGTAGTCATAGGTATAAGGAAATTTTTTCTGAGCTGCATATCCCCAGACTTTAGGATCTAAAAAAAGAATACTCAAAGTGTATGGAATGAATTTGAGATACTCCTCCTTGCCTTTCTCCCGGGCAAGATAAGCAAAGCTGGCTATGTTTTTGAGGTTTCGTTGAAGACCCATAAAATGAAATTCTTCTATAGCTATTTCCAAAGAGGGGAAAACTTCTTGATAGATTTTGGGAGCAGATTCTTTCAGCCCTTCTAAATAATACATAAAAAGATCATATCTTATCTGTTCATCAAATTTGATATAACTGTCTTTAAGTAAACTGACTAAATCATATGTGTATGGACCACATCGAGCATCCTGAAAATCAATCCAATAAGCTTTAGTTTCAAATAACATAATATTTTTACTGTGATAATCTCTATGACAAAGTGTTCTCGGCCTTTGATCTAAATAAACACACAGTGCTTTAAGTTCCTCTTTAACTTGAGAAGGTAGTTCTTCTCCTAGGTAACCGTGTACAAAGTGTTTTTCTAAAAATTCTATTTCCCACCAGAGTTTTTCATAATCAAAATGTCTTTGAAAAATAAGAGAATTTTTAGGCATTTGATCTGCTCTAGATTGCAAGTTCCAAAGAATTTTTAAGCTTTTTTGGTAATCATCTACATTTGAAGAACCAATGAAATCTTTACCGGTTTTCAGGAACGTCTCTCCTAAGTCTTGTATCCAGAGAAAAGAGCCCTCTTCATAGTAGAGGGTAGGGGTAGGTACCCCCAAAGAAGAAAAATCGTGATGCAAATTTTTCCAACTGAGCAGATCTCCCCCAAAACCACTTTTTGAAAATGACATGGCTATAAACGAAAAAGTCTTTTGCGGAGATTCCAGAATCAATCGGTAAAATTTCCTATCACTGGCATCTCCAGCAATCAGATCAAAACTTTTAAAATGAATATCTTGGTTTCCAAGATGGGATTGGATATGTTTAATAAAGTTTTGGACAATTTTTTCCACAATGAGAGATATTAACATGGATCCTTGGATACGCCTTACTGGAGCTACAGAGAATAATTTAAAAAATCTCTCTTTAGAAATTCCTAAAAGACAACTTATCGCTTTCACAGGAAAAAGCGGATCTGGAAAATCGAGTCTTGTTTTTGATACTTTGTATATTGAATCACTTCGAAGATTTTCAGAAGCATCACATATCCCTCTTTTTTATCAATCAAATTATAAAAAAGCTGTTCGTCCTCATTTTCAAAGTCTTACCGGGTTACCCCCAGCTTTAGGTCTCTCTCAAAAACAAGGTGTTTTAGGAAATCTTTCCACAGTAGGAACTCTCTGTGGCCTTGTAGATCTTCTGAGGGTCTATTTTGTCTCTTTTGGGATTCCCACCTGTTCTCAATGTGAGATCCCTTTAGAGTCTTTCTCTGTCACTCAGATCATTGAAAAGATATTTAAAGATTACAAAGATCAAAAAATCTCACTTTTAGCTCCACTGATTCATAAAAGAAAAGGATCCCATGGAAAGCTCTTAGAGAAGATCTTAGAATCAGGTTTTTCTAAGATTTATCTCAATGATGAGATTGTTGATATTCAAAAACAAATGCCTAAAATCCCCAGTGATACTCTCAATTCTATTGATGTGATTATTGATAGGCTACAAGTTAAATCAACTGTTTCTTTAGAAAAAAGCATTGTGAATGCTTTAGATTGGGGTAAGGGATGCCTTACCGTGATTCAAGATGATATTAAGGTCTATTTTAATACAAAGAAAACCTGTCCTCTTTGTGGTCAATCGGCATTATCTTTAGATCCTAGACATTTAAGTCACTCTTCTTTAGGTCAGTGCACATCTTGTCATGGAACAGGATCTGAAGAAGAAGATCTTCCTGCAGATCTTTACCCCTGTAAATCCTGTAAGGGAAGTCGTATCGAAGACTTTGGAGTTCGTCTTCTATTAGGTAAATATGATTTTTCATATTTAAATCAACAACCTATTTCTCAATTAAGATCTTTTTTCGAGACTTTAAAGAAAACGGCTCTTTTACATCCAGCACAGAAAAAAGTCTTTTCGGAGATGGAACGGATCTTTAACGTACTTTTAGATCTCAATTTAGATCATCTGAATTTAGGAAGAAGTGCCAATAGTCTTTCTCCCAGTGAGATCCAAAGACTTCGTTTATCCAATCTTTTTTCTAATCAATTACAGGGAATGCTTTATATTTTAGATGAGCCTTGCCAGGGTCTCACGTCTTTAGAAGTTGAAAACTTAATCTTGTTACTTCAAAAAATGATCAAAAATGGTGCCTCTATTCTTACAGTAGAACATCATCCTCATTTTTTAAAACGCTGTGATGGTGTCTTTGTTCTAGGACCTGACGCTGGGAAAGAAGGTGGTTATATTACAAGTATTCACACGTCTCAAAATCCCTATAGCGAAAATACATCTCTTATTAAGACTTCATTTAATCAAGATAAAACAAAACTGGCTCCCTTCCTAGAACTCAAAAACATTAAGATAAGAAATGTTTCTTTAAAGTCTTTCACTCTTTATGAAAAAGGCATTCATATTATTAGAGGTAAATCTGGATCCGGGAAAAGCACTCTTTTACAAGAGTGTATCTATCCTGCTTTAGAGAAACATGAATCTGTCACGTCTTTACAAGATATCCGTCCCGGATCTCTGAAGAAGACATCTCATAGAGTTTTAGCATCAGTTTTAGGGTTTCTTCCTTTATTAAGAAAATTTTGGGCTCGGCTTCCCATGAGTCAGATCTTAGGACTCACAGATTCTCATTTTTCTTGGAGTTCAAGTTTAGGACAATGTCCTTCCTGTAAAGGAAAGGGTTACCATCAACTGATTTCTAAATATTCTCCTCCTATTGAGTATGAATGCCCTCAGTGTGAAGGACAGAGACTTCATCCACAAAGTCTTTTAACGCAGTACCAAGGATTGCATTTTTTCCAAATGCTCCAAAAAAACGCACAGGAAGCTTTGCCTCTTATAGGACACCTTCCAAGATTTAAAACACATCTTCAAAATTTGGTGCAATTTGGATTAGGGTATATTCCCTTAAGCCAAACTTTAAGTGAACTGAGTGGAGGAGAACTTCAACGACTCCATTTATCTCAGGAACTTTCCCAAAGAAAAATTGATGGTCGATGGTATCTTCTTTTCCATCCCAGTACAGGTCTTCATACCCATGATATTGAAATATTAGGGAATCTTATGAAGAAACTCACCACTCAAGGCTCTTCTTTTGTTTTGATAGAGAATCGAGAAGAGTTTATTCCCTATGCCGATATTTGCCTAGATCTCTCCTAGGAAAACTTTGTCATCTCACTTTTTTCTGTGATGCCGAAATAATAGATATGAGGATCTCTCCATGTCTACACTTATGAACTGTTTTTATCTGCAACAATATGATGAATGTGTGAATATATGCTCCGATAAAGTCTTTTCTTTATCTAAAAATACTTTCTCTTATTACCGATTCTGGATGGAAAGTCTTTTAGAAAATAAAGATATTATGGGGGTTCAAGCTTTGACTCGCCATTGTCTTAAGATGCATCGTTTTTACTCAGGAAAAGAAAAAGTTAATTATCTCGCTTTATCTATTATAGGTTTGCATCACTTAGGGAAGAATATTTGGAGTCAAAGACTTCTTTCAAGACTTAAGCCTACAACTAAACTCCATTGGCATGCTTATGGATTATTACAAAAATCTCATGTTATTTTAAAAAAACTTGCACTTAAGGGATCTTTTTTAGATCTTTGGAGTTATTATAGACATCTTAATCCTCAAGATTCTCATTTCTATTCCTGTCTTTATCAAATCCAAAATCAATATCCCGCTTGTCCAGAACCTTATATTGTTGCAGGTAATCTGCATTGGCAAAATAAAAATATCTCTAAAGCTCTAGAGTATTATAAAACTTGTTTGAATTATCATCCAACACATCTTGAAGCACTTTTAAACACCAGTCTTTGCTATTCTGCTTTAGGTGAATATACCGAGGCTTTGAACCATATCAAAAACTTATCCCTTGAAAATCCTGATGTTCAAATACATAAAATGCATATTGAATGGCAAAAACAAGAAGCTAGAAATCAATCTGTTTTAGATTTAGGACAAGAAGTTTTGAAAACTCAAAAACTCAAAAATATTTACTATCCTCTTTCTGATATTTGGAGTGAAAGCTTAGAAGACCTCTTTGAAGTTGATTCTTCTCAAGGGAAACAGTGTCTCTTGATCACTTCTCGTAAAAAAGCACTTGATCTTTTATCACAAAAAAATACTCTTATTTCTTGCCCTTTTGATTTACCTAGAGCGCGATTTATTTTGGGTTTCAAGGAAAAACAAGTTCTTCACATCATAGGTATTTCTAAAAATATGAGTTCAGTTCATCAAAGCCCTAGTTCTGGTCATGAAATTCGAATTAGCTCTTGGAAACACCTGTCAAAAACATTGCTTTGGAATGATTTAGAAGCTTACCCCTTTACAAATTCATCAGGAATAGTCGATTATTATGATGTTATGGGTATGAAAACTGCCCAAATATTATCTATTCTATCTCCAAAGGATGTTGCTAATGGTTAATCTTTTTTATTTTTTACGTTACTTTCTATTTCTTTTATCGGTCTTAGCATTCTGTGAAGATGCTCCAGATGGTGATGAGGATACTCCTGCTGCAAGCTCCCCAGCTAAAGCTAAACCCGCTCCTAAGCCACAGGCAGCGGCACCTGCAGATAACCCTGCTGATTCCAAAGCAACCGCTCCTAAAACTCCTCCCGCACAAGATGCGGCACCTGTAGCAGCTATTCAAGCACAAGAATACGAATATAAAACCAATCCTGAAAAAACCTTTAAGATGAGTATTCCTTCTTCTTGGATCCCTAAAGAAGATTATATGGGCTATGAAGTTTTCTTTGAGCCTAAAGAAAAACTTGTTCCTACTACACAAAACCCTATTGTAGCAGATCCTAACATGACCGTTAAAGTTCTGAATCAACCTATACCTATAGATCCTCTAAGCTTAGAAGAGTATGGTGCAAGTATTCAAAAGAAATTCTCTGAATCCAATGGTGCTGGATCTGCTTTTGAAATCTTTCAAAAATCTGTTCAAGAAGTTGAACCTGGCAAAAAATTTCTTCTTTATGATGCTCGTTATAGCCAAGGGGAGAATGAAGTTTTTCAAACCATCGTTGTTTTCAGTAGTCAAACGCAGTTATTTAGAATTACATTAACTGATGAAAAATCTTCCTTTCAAAAAAATAGAGAGCTTTTATTTCCATTTATGACTTCCCTAGTTCTTTCAACTCCATCCTTAGAAAGATCCTCTCCTTTATTAGCTTATTTGCCTTGGATTGCAGGTTTAGGTGGTCTTTTAACTCTTCTTTTTTTGGTCTCTTTTTTAAGAAGAAGAAATAGTGTTTCTATGGGACATCATAATGATAATAAATCATTACCTCCTTTTTCTGTATCCGGTGAAGCCGGATCCCAAGCTGGATTCAATCAACGTTTCAGTGATGTAGGATCTGAAAGTTTCTCTACAGATAAAAGTTCTACAGATAAAAGTAAAAAAGAGAATCCTCCCTCTTTCCCTGGAAATGAAGACAGTAAGTTCTAAATGCTCATCACCTACGGAGGACTCAATTATAAAAATTGTCCTCTTCCCCTTAGAGAAAAATTTGCTTCTCTTATGGATAAAGAAGTCCTTACAAAATGGCTTCAACCTTATCGTAAAGATCTTCAGTTTATTCCTTTATCTACTTGCAATCGCTTTGAATTTTGTATTCTTGGCCCTTTAAAAGATCCTCTCTCTTTTCTCACTCAATTCTTAGGAGAAAATGCTCGATCATACTTGCACTTTTCACAGGGATTAGAAGCTTTAGAGAATCTTTTTTCTGTAAGTTGTAGTCTAGACTCTTTGGTCGTCGGAGAATCTCAAATTTTAGGACAAGTTAAGCAAAGTTTTCAATTAGCTAAAGAATGGGGCTTATGTGATTCTTCTTCTGAATCTTTATTTCAGCATTGTTTTTATGTTGCCAAGAAAGTCAAAAACCAGACTTCTCTTCATCAAAAGAATACTTCTCTGGCTAAAATAGCTTTAGAAGTTGCCAGAGAACGTCATTCCCAATCCATTCTGATATTAGGTGCTGGTTATATGGGAAGCTTAATGGCTAAATATATTGAAGAGTATTTTCCTCATAGCTCAGTGACTTTGGCTAATAGAACTTTAGATAAAGCTTTAGTTATCAAAGATAAATATCATCTTAGTCAGGCTGTATCTTTAGAGACTGCTTTAGAAAACTTCTCTTCTTATTCCCTTGTTTTTTGCACTCTTCAACTCAATACTCCTTTAATATTTGAGAAACATACCTGTGAAAATCAAAGAATTTTTGATTTAGGTATGCCAAGAAATGTGGATGATTTCAAAAATCCCGAAGTCACTCTGATTAATATTGATGATCTTAAAACCATTGCAGCTCATCATATTGATTCTCGAAGTGATGCTATCACGCAAGCTTCTCAGATCATTAAAGATGAAGCTTTAAATTGGTATACTAAACAGAATAAATCTCCCATTGCAGAATTTCATTCTTGGGTAAAAGAAGTGACTTATCAAGAACTTACCAAAGCTCAAAGTAAAGGCACACAGAATCCTGAAGTGATTGCTCAAGCGATTGCTAAAAAAATCAGTTCTATTCCTATTTCTAAGGTTCGCAATGGTCAAAATGATCTGTTAGAAAGTTTAAGAATAATTTTTAACCTAGAACCCTAGTTGTAAATGATAACCATCGCTTCCCGAGGTAGTCCTCTTGCTTTATGGCAGGCACGCTACATTCAATCTCTGATTTCTCCCTTATCTAGTCGTATCGAAACAATTGTCACTCAGGGAGACAAAGGCGTTTTAGGAAAAGAAGCTTTTGTCAAAGAGATTCAAGAAGCCCTCATTAAAGATACAGCTGATCTTGCTATTCATAGTTTTAAAGATATGGCCTACCTTTCTCCCGAGGGTCTTTCTATCTTAGCAGTCCCCAAAAGACATGATTCTAGAGATCTTTTAATTCCTAAAAACCCTTTATTATCAATATTATCTTTAAAAAAAAAACAAAACGTTCAATTTGCATCTTCCAGTTTAAGAAGAAAGTTTCTTTTAGAAAAAGAATTTCCAGGATGTGAAGTTCTCCCTTTAAAAGGAAATATAGATACTCGTTTAAAGAAACTTTCACTCAGTGGGTGGGATGGTATTGTTCTTGCTCTCGCAGGTATAGAAAGATTAAATCTCTATCAACCTTATATGATCCCCCTAGATCCCTGTTTCTTTATCCCTGCACCTGCACAGGGAGCTTTAGCTATTGAAGGCAAAATGCACCATAAATTTATGATTTCTTTAAATGATTTGGATGCTTGTTTTGAAACGATTATTGAAAGATTTATCGCTGAAAAACTCGGGGGAGGCTGTCTCACTCCTTTAGGGGTTCATCTTCATGATATGATAGTATTTATTGCATATCCTGGAAAAGAGATTTTAAAATATAAAGTTTCTGATTCCCACAAAAAAGATTTTTCTTCTTCTTTCAAAGGAAAATTCTTTTTTGAATTAGAAAGTCTTTTCCAAACATCATCTTTAGCAAAAGAATTAGAATCTTTTTTAAAGGAACATTTTTGATCAATCAGTATTTTTTAAGATCTTATTGTTACCCTTCAGAAAATGAAATCAGTGTTTTTCAACTGATCCTTAAACCTTTTATTCTACCTCATGATTTAGACTTGCTCATTTTCACAAGCCAGCACTCCGTTGCAGCCTTCGAAAAATATTATCATCTTCCCTTAAGCTTTCACTTTGGAGCGGTAGGAGACCCTACAGCTTCTTTAATTGAAAACATTTATAGTAAGACATGTTTAAGGCCTTATCATGGGCTAGAAGGCCTAGATCTCTTTTTAAAGAGGCATATCCATTCTCATCAAAAAATAGGCATACTCTCCTCTTATCAAGGAATCACTCAGGCTTTGATCCAAAAATGGAGACATTACCCCAAGAATATTCTCTTAGAAAAAATCTCTTGTTATGAACTTATTTCTCAAAGGGATCACCTTCAAGAAAACCTCATTAGGATCTTAAATCAAAACCCTCATTTTATCTGTGGTTCTAAAGAGGTTCTTAAAGAAGTTCATGAATCCCTGATCCCTATTTTAGGAAACGATCCTTTAAAATGGAAAAATATCTCTTTTCAAAGTGATCGAAATTCGGTTAAGAATTATATTCACCAATATCAATTACCTAGTGTGAATTTATGAAAATAGAACCTTTCCTTCATTCTAAAATTTTAGAGGTTTTCCATCCAGAGTATTATTTTATAGAGAATCAAAGTGCTCAACACTTTGGGCCTGGACCTTTTGAAACTCATTTTAAAATTGTCATTGTATCCAGTGTTTTTGATGGATTAAAATCTTTACAAAGACATAGAATTGTTCAAGAAAAACTAGAACTCAATAAAATAAAAGCCAGTTCTTTAAGTCTTTTCACTTCACAAGAATGGGTCGAAGCAAAAGGAGAATTTACTGATTCTCCTTCTTGTATGCATTCTCAAAAATAGTTTCTAGGGAGTGATGGTGGTGATCCAATAGGTATTAGGATCGTTATCCGAAGCTGCTTCAGCTATAGCTTTATAAGAATAGAGTCCTTTAATACCATTTTGGTAACTGCTCGACCCCCCTAAATCCTTTGTAAATTGCTGATATTAAAATATAAAATTTTATTCGATATATTTAAAAATATTTTATAAAAATCTCCATAGCCTTTTAAAATAAGGATAACTAAAAATTCGCATGTTTTTTTGTTACTT
>CANGWC010000008.1 GCA_947457515.1 Silvanigrellaceae bacterium | reverse complement strand
AGTAGACTTAGGTTCGTGAAATCATTTTAAATATAAAGTTTAGAATGGAGCATGAAACAGTTTGTTAACTCATTATCAACCGCCTTGGTACGGAACCGTACGCCAGGTGGTGTGAGGGGACGGGTCTTTCGGGGCCCTCCTACTCGATTAATTAATATTTGATTAATTAATATTTGATTGAGCTCGTCTTTAAAAAATGATTTAATTCTTGAATGCTATTCAAAAAATCATTAAATATAATTATTTTATTATTATTTTCAATAAGTTATTTAGCTCAGTCTGGTGATGTATCTAATCGAGAATTTTATTCTGATATCTATCCGGATCCTCTCACCATAAAACCCAAATTCCATGAATTAAAATCCATCCCTCGATGGAAGTCCTTTAAAGAAGCTGTGATTCGACAGTCTCTCTTTCTTTTACAATATTATTCAAAACCAGAGGTGACTTTTCTTGTGTATGGCCGAGATGGAGAAATTATCTATGATACTTTAAAATATTTATCCTATTATTTATTTCAAAATAAGCATGAGATTCATCTCATTAATATATCTTCATTAGATAAGTCTACAGATACACATCAATATCCTATCTATAATAATAGAAACTCTATTCCTGATTATTACAGTCAATTTGGTGTTAATGAAACACAGCTCAAAAAAGGAAGGCATTTTGTTCTCGTGGACACAGGGTTTCGTGGGACGATTCCTAAGACGTTAAGAGACTCATTTGCCCCAAAGTACAATCATCAATTCCATATAGAGTTACTTATTTCATGTCCGGACTTAAATGATAATAAGGATGGTTCTGCTTCGGTAAAATATGAAAATCCTCCACCAGCCTCTCGTTTTGCACTAATGCCATTTGATGCTTTTTTGCCTTATACACATCCGTACCTTATTAATTCACAGATACAAAATCTTGTAGAATCCCTACCACATCTTACAAAGACATCCTGTGAAATCAAAATTCATCCTAAAAGTGGTCTTTGGGAGCCTCTTTCAGAAAGAGAGTTAGATCCAGAAACGATAGAAACTGCTCAGAAAATTCGAGAAGATATCCATTATAATATTCTTAATAATATTAATAAGGTTACACAGATATCTCGTTTTATTAAGGATGTTCTCCAAATATATCAATCAAATGCATGGAATCATTTTTATGAATTATTATTTAGAAAACGTTCTGACATGCATAAAATAAATCATTTTTTAAGTAAACATCAGTTAGAATTTATAGCTTTAATTCAGGATCTAGACGAAAGAGAATACTCTGTAAAAAAAAGAGAATTTTTTGAAGGTAAGGGTGTTTTTTTTCAGGAGTTTAAAAAAACTGATTCTCAGGAGCTTAAATTTGAAGGTTTCTATAAATTATGGACAATGAAAGGAATTTTTGAGGCATTTTCACCTATTCGAGAGCGGTTTTTAAACGCATTAGAAATGAAAAAATATGATGAGATCAATTTTATGTTTGAAAGCATAGATAGATTAGTTTTCATAGTGAAGTATGAAGGCGAGGATAACAACCCTATGGTAGTGATATGGCGTGAAGTGAGACAAGAAGAAATATTCCAAGAAACAATGAAATATCTTCATTCAATTATTACAAACGAACAATTAAGAGAACTGACAGATAACACTTTACTATTAGATCTGGTGAAGAAAAGTCAAAGATTAGAATGAATCCAATTTTCCAGTCTTCATTCCATATTCGTATGACAGCTTGTATGAGCTTAGATGGAATCATCGCATCGGATTCTTTAGAAACAAATTCACAACGAGAAAAGCTAGGGTATCATTCAAAAGATGACTATGAAATTCTTAAAAAAGATATTGAGTGGGCAGATCTGATTATTATAGGAGCTAAAAGTCTTTTTATAGAAAAAGGAGCCATTAGTGTGACTGAAAAAAAACATTGGCTTGTTTTAAGTTCTGATCCTGAAAAAACAATTCAAAATGGTCATTATTTTTGGAAACAGAAATCTCTTTACCCTCATATTTTGAAATATAAAAATAAAGAAGATCTTTATGAAAGAATATTGACATTTGATCAGGGTATTAAAAATATCCTTGTTTTAGGGGGAGGCTTTATTTATCAGCTTTTCTGGGAGGACTTTAATATCCAATCTCTGCGATTAACAATTTGTCCTGGAATCAGAGGGAAAGGAATTAGCTTCTTTCCTTTGCAAAAATCTTTTGACTCTTTAATACTTAGAGAATGTCATCTGTTATCTCATGGGTTTTGTTCATTCTTATATGGATTTCCAGACCCTGTTTAGCTTACCAAACTCCTTTAAATATATCCCGGCTGCTCTTAGGATCTGTATGGGTGACAAATCAACATAAAACGAGTGAACCTTTATTTTTAAATCAAAAAGAAGCTGAAAGATGGATCAAAAATATCACTACTAAAATGCCTTATTTAAAAAAAGTTTTTGAGACTCAAACAAGCTTATGGACATTTTCATTTGAAGAAGGAAGACAGAAGATCTTTCTCAAGTTTGTAGATAAAACATACGTGTACTTAAATAAAGAAATTCTTTCTAATCCTATGTTTGTTCATTTTTATTTTAGAAAATCACTCAAGGGAGCAGTCCTCCCTTGGAAAGAAACTTATTCTTTTATCGAAAAACAAAGAGCCATTAACCTTCTAGGAAAGTGGAAGCTTTTTTTTCCGGAGCCTCAAAGTTTTCAAGATACTTTAACTCGTATTTCTTTGATGCAACTGCTAAATAACTATTAATGTGGATGGATGATTGGGTATTGAAATTACCTTTTTCTTTATGGCCAAGTATCGGCAATGAACCTTACGAAAAAGCTTTATTTAAGTTTTTTGAAGTGGAAAGATCTCTTGTTGT
Source organism: Silvanigrellaceae bacterium (assembly GCA_947457515.1). Taxonomy (GTDB): domain Bacteria; phylum Bdellovibrionota_B; class Oligoflexia; order Silvanigrellales; family CANGWC01; genus CANGWC01. The sequence goes on along the minus strand of CANGWC010000008.1, from coordinate 33,605 downwards.
ATTAGCTTCTTCTAATAAAGCAGAAAGAGAAGTGAATGAAGAATATTGCCGAAAGGAAAATATTCCTATTCTTCAACGTAGAGGAGGAGGAGGAACAGTTGTTCTAGGGAAAGGTTGTCTGATTTTAACTTTAGCCTTTCAAGCAAAAGATCTTTTCTCAAATCAAAAATACTTTAATGTGATTAATGGACTTTTTAAGGATGGACTTCAAGAGATAGGATTCCCTGAAGTAGAATTTAAAGGCATCAGTGATTTGGCTATTAATGGTCGAAAAATTGCAGGCACAAGTATTTTTAGATCAAGAAATCTTTTATTGTATCAAGGTTCTTTGATGGTTAATTGTGATCCAAAATTTATTGAGAAAGTGCTTAAACACCCTTCCCGGGAACCAGATTATCGGCAGGGAAGAAGTCATCAAGATTTTGTAACCAGTTTAAATGAAGTTTATGGATTTAAAGATGTTTTTAAGCTTCAATCAGATCTCACAAGTTACTTTAAACTTTACTTAAAGCCTGCGTTAAAAGATCATCTATTTGTTGGTGGGTTAAGCGAGCGCAATAAGGATATTGAGAAGTCAGATTTTGATTGAGAGGTGTTTGGACCCAGATAGCTTCGATCCCAGCAGCAGCAGCGGCCGCAAGACCTCTTTCAGAATCTTCAAAGACTAAAGCTTTTTTAGGATCAGTATCTCCTAAAGCTTTGAGGAAAATATCAGGGCTAGGTTTAGGTTTTAGGAGAGGATCTCTTCCTACAATAAAATCTAAGGGGATATTAAAATGACTGAGAATGATTTCAATATCTAAGATATGACTGTTACTAGCAATACCAATTCTTCCAGAAAGTTTTCTCATTTTATCTAAAATATCCGGTATTTTGGGAAAGACCGGGATGACAATTTGTTTAATGATATTGAGATAGATTTCTTTTTTAGATTCAATAATGATCTTAGGATCAAAAGGAATTCCTAGTTTTTTGAGGTAACTTCCTGTTCCGTCTCCAAGATGAGTGAAAGAAGGGTAGTAATCATTAAGACTCATTTTTAAAGGGATATTTTGATTTTGAAATGCAAAGAGATAAGCAACATAATGAGCTAACTCTGAATCTACAAAACAGCCATCAAAGTCCCAAATGAATAGTTTTTTATTGATGAGATCCATATGATATAAGTGTATAGTACAAATTTTGTTAAAGGAATAGGCATGAAACGAGTGGTGGTTACGGGAATGGGAATCGTCTGTCCTACAGGACTGAGTCTTCAAGAATGTTGGGAAAACATGATGGCAGGTAAAAGTGGGATTTCAAAGATTGAAAATATCAATCTAGGAGAATGTCCTGTGAAAATAGCCGGGAGTATTCCAAATTTTGAAGCTAAAAATTATATGGACGAAAAAGATATTCGCAGAAGTCAAAGGTACATTCATTTAGCTATAGCTGCAGCTCAAATGGCCATTCAAGACTCTTCTCTTAAAATAGGAACTGATTATTTAGCTACTGACGTGGGTGTTTCGTTAGGAGTTGGAGTCGGGGGACTTGATTATCTTGAGGAACAAATTTGTAACATGCTGAATAAAGGGTATAGGTCAATTTCTCCATTTATGATCCCAGGGTTTATTGCCAATATGGCTGCGGGCTGGGTATCGATTACCACAGGAGCTGCGGGACCTAATATTTGTACGACTACAGCATGCACTTCGGGAACTCATGCTATTGGGGAAGCTTGGCTTCAAATTCGATCTGGAATGGCGAAAGCTGTAATTGCAGGAGGGGCAGAAGCTTGTTTGAGCCAGATAGCCTTCTCCGGGTTTGCCCGGATGAAAGCTTTGACCCAAGATCATGCCAATGAGCCCCATCGAGCTTCTCGTCCTTTTGATAAAAATCGATCTGGTTTTGTGATGGGAGAAGGAGCAGGAGTTCTTGTTTTAGAAGATCTTGAAAGTGCTCTAAAGCGTAATGCTCGTATTTACGCAGAAGTGAGTGGGTATGGCATGAGTGGAGATGCTTTTCATATGACATCTCCTCAACCCCAAGGAGATGGAGCAATTCGCTGTATGACTCAAGCTCTACAAACAGCAAATTGGGATAAAGAATCTGTAGATTATATTAATGCTCACGGAACATCCACAGAGATGAACGATAAAATTGAAACACTAGCTCTTAAAACCCTTTTTGGAGATCATGCTCATAAACTGAAGATAAGTTCTACTAAGAGTATGACAGGACATCTTTTGGGTGCTGCTGGAGGCATTGAAGCTGTATTTACTGCAATGAGTTTGGTTCATGGAGAAATCCCTCCTACGATCAATCTTGAGAATCCAGATCCTGAATGTGATTTAAACTACACTCCCAATAAATCTCAAAAAGCAGATATTAAAAGAGCTTTATCTAATTCTTTTGGTTTTGGAGGAACAAATGCTACTTTAGCATTTGAAAAATATAGTTAGAAAATCCTAAAAATTCCCAGACAAGAAAAATTTTATGATACGAATCAGTGGTGGTGCCCTTAAAGGGAGATATCTTCAAACCCCGGAAGGAACACTGTTTCGTCCGACAAAATCTTTAGTGCGTCAAAGTTTGATGAATGCTATTGATTTTAATGAAACATGTATGCTCGATCTTTGCTGTGGATCCGGTGCTGTGGGTGTAGAAGCACTGAGTCACGGAGCTAAACATGTGACTTTTGTGGATAGTAATCCTAAAGTTATTCAATATTTAAAGAATAATCTCGCTAAACTAGAAGTTGATCAAAATCGTTACTCAATTGTAACCACGACAATAGAAAAATTTCTTAAAAGACCTCCTCAATCTCTACACCTGTCAATTTCTAGGATCTTTTGGGATCCTCCTTACATTAAAAACACGTATGATAAAACATACGATGATATTTTATCATTACTCGAAAGATCTGGACTGATGGAAAATGACGCGTTGCTCATTATTGAAGGACCACAAGATTTTAAGGTGATTTCACATAACTCTTGGAGATTAGAGAAAACAAAGACTTATGGTCAAACTTCTCTACAATATTGGCAAAAGCATGAAATATAAAAATTTGTTTCAGATAAAAGTTCAATACCTCTACCTTATCCAGATCGTTATTCTCGTGTCTTTAGGCAAATGCACCACGGTTTCAGCAGATAAAGCTGTGGAAGCTTATGAAAATGGTAATTATGATTTAGCCATTCAAAGTTTTGGGAATCCCTCTGATGATGAAAATAAGAAAAAACTCGCCATATCTTATTTTAAAGTTTCTCAATATCAAAAATCTTTCGATCTTTTTAAAGAAATTAAAACTCTTAAAGATAAAGACTATTATTTTTTCTATGGAGAAGCTGCAAGATGTCTCCAAAAACTTCCAGAAGCAGTAGAACTTTACCGTCAGGGGTTATTAGCCTTTCCTCAGGATGTTCCTTTAATGAAAGCCTTAGCTTGGACTCTGATCAGATTAAAAGAATTTGAAGCAGCTAAAGAACTTCTCACTCCTATGGAGGACCCTCAAGCTAAACTCATGATGTCAAACGTTCTTTTTAAACAAAAGAACTATCATAAAAGTCAAAAAATCCTAGAAAAAATTGTAAAAGTCTTTCCTAAAGATTCAGGAGAGTTTATTTTAAGTTCACATCTCATGGCGGAAAATCATCGATTTCAAGGAAGATGTAATCAAGCGATTACAGGGTATCAAGGTGTGCTTAAAAAAAGACCTTTATTCCCTGCATCTTTAATTGGATTAGGAGTCTGTCTTTGGCCAACACAAAAAAATAAAGCGATCACTCATCTTGAAAAAGCCATTAGAGTCGATCCATCTATGGCAGAAGGCTATTACTATTTAGGGAAAGCTTTCCAAAAAAAGAATCCACAAAAGTCTCTATTCTTTTTAAAAAGATTTCTTTTGTTATCTGAAGAAGCTCCTAATGAGTTTCCCCAGATCAATGAAGTCAAAACAATGATAGGACAAAAATAAATGACCAAACCTATTCTTCTTTCTATCGGTGGAGGTAAAGGTGGAATTGGCAAAACATTGATTGCTTCAAGATTAGCTTATTCTTTAGGAAATGCTGGTTATCGAGTGGTGGTTGCCGATCTTGATTTTGGAGCAGCAAATCTACACAGTTGGTTAGGAGCAGCTCATCCTAAAGATTCATTACATGATTTCTTAAGGGGTAAAGTGACACACCTGAGAGATCTGCTCACAGAGACATCTTTCCCTAGGGTTTCTTTTCTAGCGGGAGGTCAAGAATTTTGGCAACAGATTCGTCCAGAATCTCTTGAGAAAATCAGACTCATCAACGCATTTCAAAATCTGCCTTGTGACTATGTCATTCTTGATTTAGGAGCCGGGACTCATATTACAACATTAGATTTTTTTATCTATTCTCATAAAGGCATTGTCATTGTGGTTCCAGAACCTACAAGTATTGAAAATGCTTATGTTTTCATGAAAAGTATTTTTTATCGCAAAGTTCAAACCATTGGGAAAGTGTTACATCAAGAAAAACAAATGGAATCCCTATTACAAAAACTTTCTGATGTAAATGTTCGTGTATCCTATTTACAACAGGTACAATCATTTTCAAGAACTTATCCAGATCTTGGTCACAATTTATTAGCTTCTTTAGAAGCTACAGATATGGGAATTATCGTAAATCAAGTGAGAAATACTGAAGACAAAAATTTAGGATCTTCCATGGCTATGATCTCTCGTAAATACTTTGGTTTAAATTCAAGCTTGATGGGAACGATTTCCCATGATCCTCAACTTTGGCAAGTTCTTAGGCAATCAGAATTGCCTCCTTTATTAGCTACAATTGACAGTGAGGTAGATGCTCTTTTAGGGCATATCATCCCACAAATCCCAAAAGGAGTACCAAGCTATGTCAATGACACTCCCTGAACTCGAAAAACTTCTTAATCTTCCTGCAGAGGAAGAACAAGAACCTGTGGTTTTTAAGTTAGATTCTTCTGAGAATCACGATACATCTCATCTGACTTTTTTATCACAAGGCAAAAACTCTGTTGTTGTGAGATTTCCTCATTTAGATAACATTGAGAAACTTAATGAAGTGGTAAATCAAGCTAAACAAGATGGTCACAATGTCTTTTTAGTCTTAAGACAGACTACAGATACATCTTTAGACAGTGTTTATAAAATGACTAAACTTCAAAAACATTATCTTTTTGCTATAGAAAATAATGATTATATGACATTACCTGCAGCTGTTTATGTGAGAGGATTTTTAAATGTGTATTTAAATTTCTTTGGATTAAAAAGAAATGATGTTGTGGAAGATTTTATGCAAAAATATTCCAAAGCAAGGTATTTGGCATAACAATTATGATTTCAGGTTCATATCAAGTCACTTTCTCAGAAGATAAAGACACATCCCGACTAGATAGTTATTTTTTCCAAGAGATCATTACTCTTCAAAAAGCAGATTTTTATTTTCATGATTTAAAAGAAATGAGTCGTAGTCAAATAAACTATTGGATATCTCATGGGTATATTAAGGTAAATCATAAAACAGTAAAACCCTCTTATAAGCTTAAATTAACAGATCAGATCACTTGGGAGATACCTCCTGTTCTCTACCCAGAAAAACTCATCTGGAATGATTATTATGAGGATGAAGATATTCTAGTCTTTGAAAAACCCTATGGTCTTTCTTGTCATCCAGGATCTGGGATTCCTCAAGTCACTTTGGCCCATGGCCTCATTGAAAGATATGGAGAAGGCACTCTTCCCGGAGATGCTTTTCGTCCGGGGATTGTTCATCGATTAGATAAAGACACATCTGGAGTGATGATGATCGTTAAAAATCAAAGAGCGTATGAGATCATTAAAGAACAGTGGAAAGAACATCAACACTTAAGGATTTATGAAGCTTTAGTGAGTGGCGTATTACCACAGGATAAAGGTATTATAGATACCTTTTATGGAAGAGATCTGAGTCATCCTAAAAAGTTTAAAGTGATTGAAGATAATCAAAGTAACTCTAAAACTGTGAGAGCTAAAATGAGTTATACTTCTAAAAGCGTTTTAACGGGACAGAAAAAAACCCATAAAATTTCACATGTTGAATGTGAACTTCATACCGGTAAAACTCATCAAATCCGAGTTCAAATGGCATGGTTAGGTTGTCCAGTTTTAGGTGATCTGCTTTATGGATATCCTTTGAAAAATTTTAAAATATCTCGTCAATTATTACATGCTCATAAATTAGGGATCTTTCATCCCACCACCAAAAAATGGATGGAATTTACTTCTTTGCTCCCTAAAGATTTTACCAATGCCATAGAAAAGGTAAAATCAATGAGTCAGCAAAATTTAAACTAGAATAAGGATCGAGGAAAAAAATGATAGATAGAGTTACGCTCCAAAGGGTATTTTTTTTAATTTCATATATATTTTTATGTTTCTTTTCACCTATTTATAAGGTTCCTGTCACAGGACTTCCTCAAGGTAAAGGACAGATAGAAGTTCAAAAAAGTGTAGATAAGATTCCTTTAAAGGGAAAAGGAAGAAGAAAAGCTTTAGAGAATCTTTTGAGAAGCATTGTTAATCGACCTGCTGACGAAAAGAGAAGAGTCGCAATTCCTTTGATCAAACAATCCATTTCCGAAAGGGTTTTTTCTCAGGATCTTTTCAATCTTTTACGTAACACAGAACAAGAACCTTTGATCCCTAGCTACTTAGAAGGTTTAGCAATTCCTAAGATCAATTCAAAGCCTAGAGAAGCTTTGGTGTATTATCAACAGATCTTAACCTTAGATATTAAGGATAAAAGACCTGTAGAAGAAAGAATTCGTTATCTTTTAGAGAAAGCGTATCCTTGGGATAAATTTCTTTTTAAGAGTAATCCTGCTGTGGATAGAGATATTCTTTCTGCTTATATGGCTGCCTTACAGAACCAAAAAGATCAGCCAAGAGTGGCTTTCATGCTTGCTTACTTAAATCATGCTTACATGGATGCTAACTCAGGAATAGGTTTTATTGAAGAAGCAATTCAAAAGTTTCCTAAGTCTCCTTATACCACTTTAGCGGTAAACTATTTGATCCAAATATCCTGGCAACATAGAAACTATCCTGTCGTAGAAAAATGGACACTTTATGCTAAAGCTCAAAATATTAAAGTTCCTAAAGCAACTGAATACCTTCAAAAAAGTCTTTTAGCACAGGCTAATCAACTTTTAGCACAGGGTCAATTAGACGAAGCAGCTGCTAAATATCAAAGATATTATAAAGAATTCCCCGCAGCACCAGATGCTCCTGCTGCGTTATACAAAGCCATTAATGCTCTTTTTAAAGCTCAAAAGATCGGAGAAGGCATCGATCTTTTAGAGATTTATATTGCAACGTATCCTAAGAAAAAAGAAGTTGGTGGTCTTTTCTGGCGAGCCGCTGAAGGTGCTAAAACCATCAATCGTAAGTTAGACAGTGCAATCTATTACGAAAGATTTGCAAGAACCTATCCTCAAGATAAAAGAAGAGAAGCAGCTCTTATTGAATCAGCTCAGCTTTACTTAGATGTAGAGAGATACTCACGATCCATAGCTCTTTATGAACTTCTGATTAAAATATCTCCCCGGAATAAATTAAAATACGCCAAAGCTATAGCTGATATCACAGGCAAATATGGTGTAGATAGCCAAGCCATTGCAAGTTTCAATCGTATTATGAAACTTTCTAAAGATCCTGATGATAAAGTTTGGAGTCTTTGTCGTATCTTTGAAATTCGCTTAAGAGCAGGAGATATGAAACCTCTCTCTCAAGCCATTAATCAGATCCTTAATTCTAAGATAGAATCTCCTGCAAATATCAACTGTATTGCAAATGCAAGATACCAAAGAGCGATCTTATCTGCGATCACTCTTCCCGATCTTGATCTCAACTCTAATCCCAACCTTAAAAAAGGACTTATCAATATCAAAGCTGTATATGATAAGAATAAAGAAGACTTCACAGCTCCTTGCCAAGTCTCAGGGATGAATACTTGTAGTGTGGGTTACTATAAAGCCGCACAAATGGCAGAACTTATTGCAAGTAAGATCTTAGAAGTGGATCCACCACCTACATTAAATCCTAATGAAGCAGAAGCAATCCAAAAACTAAAAGGTCAATATTCTAAAGAACTCATTGAAGATAGTAAGACTCTCGCTTTCCAAGGAGAGTCAGCGATTTCTAGTGGAGTGACCAGTCCTGAAATGGGAGATCAGATTAAAGACTATGCTAAAAAACATAGAGGAACAGAAGTGATCCAAAAAGGTGGAGGAGGGGGCTAGTTAGTATCCTCCGTATTTCTCATTTCCGTATCTATCGTAATTTCTTTTTTTAGTAGGATCACTCAGAACATCATTAGCATGACTAACCGCCTTAAATTTTTCTTCAGCAACTTTATCATTAGGGTTCAAATCAGGATGATACTTCCTTGCTAACCGTCTGTAAGCTCTTTTAATGACTTCTGGATCTGATTCACCAACATTTAGCCCAAGTATCTTGTAATAATCCAAGGGATCATTGGATGAAGAATATGTTCTTGCTTCTTGATGTCTCTGGTTACTAGAGTAATTATGAGTTTTTCTAGAGCGGGAAGAGGTACTATTGTTCGTATGGGAACTAAAGAATTTATAAGTGCTTTCCCAGCGTGTATTCATATCTTGCCAGAAAGGACTATCATTAAAGTAACCAGGACTGTAATCAGAAGCAGAAGATGTTCTCTCTCTAAATTCTCTCCATGTTTCATGGCTCTTCTTGTCCGATGAGTTACTAATCATAATTAATAATTCATTAGCCTCATATACATAATTTTCTCTCTGAGATTCGGTATCAGAAGACCGATTTTTTGAAGATGACGCAGCATAAGTTTTTTCCCATAGGTCATCCAGTTGTTGCCAAAATGGACTATCATTAAAATAATTAGGGCTATAATCAAAATAAGAAGACTCCAACCATCTAAAGCTCCTCCAGGTTTGATGTCTCCTTTTATTTGTTTTACCTACATTTTCCACCATAATAGCGACTTCATGCGCCCAATCCTGTGCCCAATCATTGGTATTTTTGTATGTTCTATAATTACTTTCCCAACGAGACTTATAAGTTCTCCCAGAAGATTGATAATCATTTGAAGATGCAGTTGTATTTTTATTCCATTGATTTTCAAGAGTTTTTCGTTTGAATTCAGTATTCAAATGATTCAAGAATAAAGCACCTCCTACGTAAACACCCGCAATAGTAGCTAACAAGATAGCTGTGTTTCTCCATCTTTGTTTTGTATACTCGTAGGCATCTGCATCGAATTCAGACGGTTCCACGGAGTCAACTTTAGGGGATGAGTCATCAGTATTAGAAGGCATTGAAATGCTCTCAGGAACTGTATTTTGATCCTCTGTGATAAGGTATTCTTGGGATGAGGTGGTTTTATCTTCTGATGTTTTGGGGGCATTATCTGTTCCACAAAAGTTTAGAAGTAGACTCAAAATTGAAAGAAAAATCATAAGATCCTGAGTAAATATATCTATTTTGTACTTAACAAAAAGTAATGATCTTAATTTTTATATTTTTTTAACAATAAAATCAATATATTTTTTATATTTTAGTCTATTTTTTTATAGATATTAAGTGCTTATAATTAAATTTAGCGGAAATCTCAAAAGAGAGCCTAAAGATTACTTTTGACGTTGTTTATACCTATCATAGATAAGTCTTTTATCAGAATCTCTGAGAGTCTCATAAGCTTCATTGATTTGTTCAAGCTTTGCTTTAGCTGCCATATCTCCAGGATTTGAACCAGTATGTGTAGAAGCTAATTTGTTATAAGTTCTTTGGAGTTCATCAGTTAGCGCATGAGTTGGTACATTTAGAATTTTATAATAGTCGAGATGGAGATACTTATGGGTACTGAATTCTAGAGGGATGACATAATGGGAATCAAATCTATTGCCACCATGCATAGAAGTGTTTCTTCCTGTAGATTCATTGAGTTCAGGATGTTTTTTGCCTTTGATAAAGATATAAGTTCCCAATAACGATGTACCCACCACTAAAAAGCTAGGAACATAATCTAACCATGAAGACTGAGCTGGAGATTTGTACGTTGCAATAGGTTGTTGATAAGGATTTAGCGGGGCAGTTTTAAGGTTGATCTGTGATTCAAAGTCTTTTTGGGAGATTTGATTTTCCTGAGGAGATGGTAAATGAGTCGAGGGAGGTGCAGGCTGACAGGAAATACTCAACAACAATAGAAAAATCATAAGTATGCCTATTTTTTGAGTATCGGCACAGGAGACGTAGGGTTGAGAAAGAAGTTTTAAAAATATTTATTTTTTACGCCATACTTTAAGGAAGTTATCATATAGCTTTCGGAGTTCAGGATCCTTAAGAGTCTCATAAGCTTCACTAATTTGCTTAAAACGTTCTTCCTTTACAGCGTCGCCTTGAGTCTTATCAGGATGAAAATCTTGCGAAAGCTGTCTATATTTATTTTTAATTTGAGATGCTTGAGCAATGCTTTCTACTTCTAGAGCTTCATAGTAGTTGATAGTTTTAAGATATGCATGTCGCTTAAGTTCTTCGGGTATGTAAACATAAAAATTACTACCATTAGACTCTGGCTCTGTTTGGAATCTAGGTCCTGATCCCCCAATTCCCCCAACAAGTCGGTCAAAAAATAACTTTCCACCTATAAAGAAAATTCCCAAAGTGACAGCAACAAAAACAGGTCTAAACCATCGTTGTTCCATCAAAGAACCATTTTGATCTGCAGGAGAAACTCTTTGAGCAATAGGCAGTTCAGGTTCCTCTTCCTGTGATTCAGAGGGAGTCATTTCTTCAGTAGCTGTTTGTAAGTCTTCAGAGATAACAACAGGGGATTCGGATACAAGGGATGTATCCGAATTTTTAACTTTCTGTGAGTCTGAGGCATCTCCACAAAAGTTTAATAAAAGCAGTAGGCTAGAAAGAATAAACATAGAGTCCTTTGATGCGGTTAATATAAATAAACGATTCTTATTTATTGCAGATTACTATAAAAAAATCAAGAAAAATTTTTTATTTATGATTATATGTTTTGTATCAACATGTTATATTATGGATAATAGCCACCAAGCTACTGTTATTCATATAACAAATTTTACGCACCTGTAAATAAGAATGAAATGGTCCTTAAGGGCTAATGATGGATCTCTAAGAGAACAGGTTCTTGAGAGAGTTTTTGCCAGATTTGTTGCCACTCTTGAAGGAGCATGACGTGCATTTCAGGAGAGATGATAGTTGAACTAGAACGAGGTTGTGCTTTACTGAGAATAGCACTTAAAACTTTTGTCATAAACTGATCATTGAGAATAGTCGATTCAATAGGTTCATGATGTAAATAAACAGACTCATTGATAAAAACTTTATACTCTTCAATCGTAAACTGTTCGCAAAGTTTGAGTAATGAGTCAAAAGCAGAATCTAGAAGATGACGATCGTCTAAATTAAAGGATTGAGCCAATGCTTTAAGGATATCGGTAGTATGATTATAGTCATGAATGATTCTATCAACTAAGTCTCTGTGCATCTTATCAAAGGGTACATAACTGATAGAGATATCATAACAGTAGAGATAAGGAGTGTTTAAGCTCATGATAAAAGAATTATGATTGAGTTCACCTATATAAGGTAACAAAAATACCCCATCATCAAAAAATTTTTTGAGTGGGTTACTCATGAGTGTTTCTATAAACATCCACATATTGTCGAATTGAGAAAATACACGCTGACGAGAATGAAAGTCAGAATGAAGAGATTCTATATTACTCTTCGAGTCATAAATGATTTTTAATAAAATTCTCCACAACCTATCTGTCCTAGCGAATGTAAAATAAGAGACATCTACTCCCTTAAGTCGATAGGGTTCACTCACGATTTCTTGTTGTTTTAGAATGTATTTTACCTCTGATATAAGATCTGACTTATTAGATTTTTCTTTTAAAAAATCTTGAAATTCAGGGGTAATCAAGAGTTCTTCATAAAGTGAAAAACATGCCAAAAGATAATCATAGGCTGCATTAAGTTCAGGAACAGCAATATCTGAGTTGTTTTGCTGACGAGCTTCTAGCCATCTTTGATGCCAAACTTCTTGAAGATCGTAATTATTTTTACTTGTTTCCTGTAGTTGGGGTAAATGATAATCTTCTGGAAAATGCTTTAAATGATATTGAGAAATCCCTGGAATTTTTAGACGATTTCTATCTAAGGTAATTCCTAGAAATGATGCAAAATCTATAAAATCAAATTTAGCTGTCAGACTTAATCTTAGGGTTCTTTCCCAATTGATGGAATCAACATCTCTTCCACTGGGACTCAAGTGAAAAAGTGAATGAAGTTTTTCCTGTTTAAACTGATCATTGATAGCTTCTAAAAAACTTTCTTCCATTTTGAGTTGAAATTCTAATGGGTAAGGAGATTCTTCAATTTTTTGTTTAATGTGAGCTTTTAATAGATTCAATTCTGAAACGAGGCTCTTTAAAAAGATCTCATCATTGATGTTATTATCTGATGATAAACCGGATAGAACATAAGATTCTTCGATAAAAGACTCTATCAATTTGCCATAAGGAGTGACAATTGAGCCAATGGGATGATCGGCTAACTGTTTAAGATCTACCAAAGGGTCTGCGTATATATTAAAATATATTAATATAATTAATAAATAATGGAATATTTTACAATTCATAACTTTTGATTATCATAAATTATGAAAAGGATCTCTATAAATATTTATATGTTTTCTAATTATATTTAAATTTTTTTAATATAATTAATGCTTTAGTGAGATGCTATTTTAGCGAATTTGCTTTTTCTTTCTTGTTTATAGATGGCGGGAGAGACGTAATTCTCTAAATTCCAAATGCCTTTTCTGAGAATTTTAGCTCTGAGTTCTGCTAAGTCGTAATGACTATTGCTAAAGAGTTTAGGAATACCTGATCCCCGGTACACTTCAGCTAAACCCTCTAAGACCATCTCAAGATTAATATTAACGTATTGATTGGTCTCTGGGCTGAGCTTAAAACATTCTGCAATCTGCCTATTATGAGGATCTACTCCATAGATCCTCAGGAAAACCCAGGACTTTAAAATCAGGTTTTCTAGAGCTTCTTTACTCTCGTCAGCCAGTTCCTGTCCGGGATGTTCTCCTTTAGGCATTTCAGGAGCATCAATTCCAATCAAACGAATGCTTACTGGAAAAGGATTATCTTCCATTTTAGGAGTAACAAGACATCCATCTCCATCCCAGCATTTTGTGACAAAGTACCATCCTTCATAAATTTCTGGATGACTAAGAGTGTAATTTCGGACTTTAGAGGAAGAAGCTGCATCGAGAAGAGAGAAAGAAAGGAGTATCCCAAGACTACAGATCTTGAGTGTAAGATTCTGAGGTAAGAAAATATTAAATAATTTCAATTGTTTATTTTTTGAGATTTTAAACTTTTGAGAAGAGAATAGACACTCAGAGCTGTCACTTTTTTGTCTAAGATTAAGGCCATTCCCAAGCTTTGCTTTTTTTGACACCGGATAATTTGGAGGAGATCGATGTATCTAGGGATCCTGTAACATCTAAACAAGACAGGGTAGTGATTTGTCCATTTGCATTATAAACGGTAAAGACATTAGTGTTTTTAGGGGAAAGCTTTTGAATGGTCACTTTATCTCCTGTTTTCCAATCCCCATTTTTTTGGTTATTAATTGTAACCTCATCTCCAGGAGATAATGAATGAAGTCTTTGGATACGAGTAGGAGATTTTTTTGTGGGAGAAACCATATAGCTCTTCTTGGTTCGGCCTTTGATCCTCCAACTTTAGCTCACATGGGACTTGTTGCTTTAATTCTACATTTGGGTTGGGTAGATGAAGTTTGGCTTTTACCTTATCTTTCCCGTCCTGGGAAAACACCTCAAGCAAGTTTAGAACAAAGATTAAAGTGGTTGCATGTCTTTCAATTAATTATAGAAAGACTTGGTTTCTATAATAAAGTTAAGATTTCTTTAGAAGATGTGTATGGAGAGTATAGAGGAACCACAAAATTGGTTCAAAGACTTCAAAAATATTATCCTCAAAATAAATTCTCCTTATTGATGGGTGAAGACAGTTTAAGATCAATTAAAAATTGGGATGATCCAACTTCAGGAATTAAAAATGGAATTTATTTAATGCAAAGCATTCAGATCTTTGTAAAACCTAGACCACAGGGTTCTATAGAATCTGCAAGATACCCTTTAGATTGGGGTGGAAATTTAGATTCCACAATAAAAGATCTGATGCTCAATGAGAAAGCTTTAGGGATTATTCCTTTACCTTCTTTTGATCTTTTAAAAGATCAGTATGCTGATCTTTTTGTATTAGGAGAGAAACTTTCTCATGTGAGCAGTTCTGATGTTCGTAAAAAAGCTTTTGAAGGAACATCTTTGCATGTAGCATCAGGAATCGATGTTTCTATTTACAAATAATTGAAGATAAGTTCTTCAGTTTTAATGTAACGTTTTTGGATCTGTAATTTAGAATGCTGTTCCGTGATATCTAGGATCAGCAACACATTTCCAAGCTTTCCCTTTAGGGTTTTTCATGCAAGCTTGTGCAATTGTACGAACGGGATCGAGTAATTGGACTTTATAACCGAAGTTCTCAAGTTTAAGACTTTGAGGTGCGTATTGAGGTTCAATTTCAAGAGTATTATCTGCATGAAGATAGATTCGTCCATAGCTCATAGCTTCATCTATAGACATTTTAAAGATAAAAATATTTTCCAAAAGTTCTACAATTGCCCAGGGTATTCTCATTCCTCCTGCACAACCTACGGTTAAATAAGGTTTGTTATTTTTTAAGAACAGAGTGGGAGCCATTGAACTTCGGGGACGTTTCTTAGGTTCTGCTATATTAGGTCCTTCTGAATCAAAGTCAGTGAGTTCATTATTAAGGAGAAAACCAAATCCTGGAGGAACATGTCCAGATCCATAAAACTGTTCGATGGTTGTTGAATAAGACACAAGAGAGTCATCATCTATAGCGATTAAATGAGCAGTATGTCCTAATTCAGGAGTGGATTTTTGTGGAATACGAGAGGTAGATGCTTTTATGTCTTTAGGTAAAGCATCTAATTTGATTTTTAAAGTAGCATCTAAAGTTTTCCAGATTTTTTGTTCTTCAGCACTTCCATAAAACTGAGGCATATTAAATGAATCCAGATCTCCAATATTCTTTTTTGAGAACTTCGCAAATTCTTTGAGTGTTTCAGCGGTTGTGATGACTCTATGTAGACTATTAGGAGCTATGGATAATTTTTTATAGTGATGTTCTAAGTAACGAAGAGCTGCGCCTACCATAATACCACCTTCACTAGGAGGTGGAACAGTTATGCCTTTGACTCCAAAAACATTAAAAGTGACAGGTTCTGGAGTCCGAACTTTATATTCTTTAAGATCAGAATCATCAATGGAAACTCCTAGAGTTTGAGCAGATTTTAACCACTCTCTTCCAAAGTTTCCGTAGTAGAAAGATCCTGCTTTTTCTTTTTTAAGAGTTTCTAAAGTTCTAGCCAGATCTTTTTGAACAAGCTTTGAAGAGGGTGAAAGTATTCTACCCTGTTCCCCAAAGATTTTTTTAGCTTCATTATGAAGTCTAATCCAATTTTCTTGAAGTCTTACATAAGCTTTAGGGAGTATTGTGACTCCATCTTTAGCATGTTTAATCGCATCCGGGAAAAGTTTATCCCAAGAAATACGGCCAAATGTTTTAGAGAGATGTCCTATTCCAGCAACCGTTCCAGGAACACCTACGGAAGAAGAAAGAGCTGTAAATTCATGATAAGGGAGTTGCATTTTTTGGAGAAGAAAATCTTTTGCTGGGAAATGAGCTGGAGACTCTTCTCTATGTTCAATGACATAAGCTTTATTTTTAAACCAAACCAATGCAATTCCACCACCACCAATTCCCATCATATGAGGATCACTGACATTTAAAGTTAACGAAGCAGCGATAATAGCATCGATAGCGTTACCTTTTTGCTTAAAGATATTAGCTCCAGCCTCTGTAGCATAAGAGCTAGGAGTGGAAAGATGATAAGCAAATAGAGATGAAAAATTGAGAAGTAGAGAGAGGTAATATAATTTTTTCATAGAGATTAAGATACACGATTCTGGCTATTTTGGGAAAACAGTCAGAGCACATAAGTAAACTCAATGTCTATTTCTGAGGAGGGCAAGGGTTATAACTGCTGAGTGAAGACGGTTTTTAGAATATCGGTAGTTTGAGGTATGGAGAAGGTTTCTAGGCTGTATGGGTACCCAGCCTCATCAAAAAAAACTGGATAAAATAAATTATAATAATAAATAACTTTCTTAGCATATCCAGCAGGATCAGCACCTGCATTATAACGTGCTAACACCTTTGATAAAGGAAGATTCCTTAATGCTTCTGGTGAAGGGTTTGGCCCAACTGCTTCTATTATTTTAGTTAGAAGAACGTCTGCGGCAGCTTGCATATTGCTCCTAATATTATGAGTCACTAAATCCCATATAAATGAGTAGCGGGAGATATATTGAGTTCGATCAAATGTATTTAGATTAATGAACTTATAAATACTCACAATTTGCAATGACCCTCGTCCATTATTGTTATCTTTTGCTGTTCCAAGTTCTCCAACAATTTGTCCATGAGTATCTATAGTTCCCGTTTCTTGTTGACCGATAGCATGAAGAAGAACTGTAAGTTCAATATTGTGAATTTGTAGATATTCTAATAATATTCTATACTTTTCAGATTTTTGTTGAATATCATGACTTGCCAAATAACTACATTGTCTAGCAGCTGCTCTTCCAGCTTTAATATTTTCTTTATAGAGTTCTCTGAGTTTATTTGCATCACGAAGAAAAGATAGCCAGTAGTCATATTGATTATGCGTAAACACGGGCCATAAGCTAATATCTTTTCCTGTATTAATACTGATTGTAGACCCACAAATATCATTAGGATTTTGGCTATTTTCTGAAGACTTAAAAATTGTAAAATATTCTGGATTTATAGGAGCGTTTTTGATCATAAAAGATCTTATGTCTTCTTGTAATTTCTCTAATTGCTCAGGATCTCCTGGATGGAGAATAAAATGAGATGCTTTTTGTGCAACATCTTGTGGTTGCAGATGAGACGGGGGGGTATGGCCAATAGAGTTTGTCATTAGAATTAAAGATAAACCAGTTGAAAAGAGATTCATATTATTATTTTATAAAAAATTTTTATAAAATAATCAATAATTATTTTAGAGAACTGGTCTAAGTTATTAAAATAGAAAGAGGAGTTTTTGAATTTTTAGGTTGATAAATCAAGAATAGCCAAATGTGAAGAGTAAACTGAGCTATATAATTCTTTTGAGTCATTACAGATAGTTGAAATAGATAAGATCGGTAAAGTAGCGTAAAGATTGGGATGTGTGATGCCCTACGAGATCAAAGTCATGATGGTTAGGTAAAAACTTTTTTCTGAGAAATAATTTGTGCTGTCTGACTGCAAATTTTATCAGTTTTAAATTTGAGGGATAGGTCTATATTTTTCTTTATAACTTGGTGGTAAAGTTGGGGTTTCTAAAATTCTGTTATAAATAGCTATAACATGGCGAGCATATTCATAAGGATCCGCAGCTGCGTTATAGCGAGCTAACAGGGTTAAGATAGAAACTTGTAGCAATCTTTCTTCTGAAGGATGGCCCTCAGTAATTTCTACTAATTTAAAAGTCAGCACCGTTGTACCGCTTTTTATGTTAAAAATAATATTATTTTTTACCAAAAACCAGATAAATGAGTCATAAGGAATATATGCATGTCTATTGTTAGATTTATAGTAACTTATAATTTGCATGAACCCGTTTCCATTACCTGCATCTGGTAACGAACCAGGGCCTAAAATAATATTCCCCTCAGAGTCAGAAAATCCGGTTTCTTTTTGAGCAATAGCATAAAGAAGAATTTCAGGAATAATGCCTTGGAGTTCCAGATATTTTAATAAGGTTTTATATTTCTCAGG
The DNA here is from genome assembly GCA_947457515.1 of Silvanigrellaceae bacterium. Taxonomy (GTDB): domain Bacteria; phylum Bdellovibrionota_B; class Oligoflexia; order Silvanigrellales; family CANGWC01; genus CANGWC01. Next base: position 15,563 of record CANGWC010000008.1, on the reverse strand, counting down.
TTCTTGCTGAATGAGAACAGTTGCTTGAGAAATGCAATTTTGAGCAACTTGAATCCCTTGTTTAGGATCTTTTTTATAAAGCTCTCTTAAACTAGCTGCATCGGACAAAAGGCGTAGCCGGTCGTTGTATTGTGCCTGGGATAATTCGGGCCAATCAGCAAAATCATCAGGTGTATTAATTTTTATCGTAGCGTTACAAATATTATCAGGATTTTGAATTTGCAGTTCTTTAAATTCAAAATATTTTGGATTAGAAGGAATGTTTTCTATTAGAAATCTAGTTATATTCTTTTTTAATATTTCTAATTGTTCTGAATCTACTGGATGAAGGATGAAAGAAGATGATCTTTTTAAAAGATCCGGGAGCTGTTTTAGAATAGAAGGATAACTTACCTTTAAATAAGATGGATTCATAGGGATATGGCCTAAAGAGTTTAGGGCGACAGATGCTGACGCAATAAGTGATAAGATACTCATATTTGTGTTTTTTAAAAAAATAATTAAATATTTAATTGAATAATGGGAGAAGTGTCTTGGATAAAAAAAAAATATCTTTAACGTTTAGTTTACTAGAACAAAAGTGGCCAAATGTGAAGTGCGAATTGATCCACAATACTTCTTTTCAATTATTACTGGCTGTTATGCTCAGTGCTCAAACAACAGATAAGAGCGTAAATAAAGTGATGGGACCTATTTTAGATAAGAAAAAAGACTTTGGACCAAATGATCTTAAAGAGTTAAAAGAAGAAGGTTTTTATCCTTTAATTAAAACAATAGGATTAGCCAAAACAAAAGCTAAAAATGCAGTATTGATGGCCAATATTATTTTAGATAAATTTCAAGGGAATGTTCCCCGGAAAGATGAAGAACTTCAAAGTTTACCAGGTGTTGGTATCAAAACTTCCCATGTTGTTTTGAATATCCTTTATGGGGATCCTTTAATTGGGGTGGATACTCACGTGTATCGATTATCTCAAAGATTGGGATGGGTTCCTATGAGTGCATCAAGGAATCAAGCTCATGATGTTTTAGTCAAAATTCTTCCTAAAAAATATGCGGCTAAAGCAAATATTTTAATGGTAAATCATGGAAGATACGTATGTATGGCAAGAAATCCTCAGTGTGGAGATTGTGTTCTTTCAAAAGTCTGCTCTAAAGAAGGCTTGACGTAAAAGCAACAGGGCATTATTACAGAGGTCTAGGATATTATATGCCAACTATTAATCAATTGATCCGTAAGGGTCGACAAAAGTACCAGTACAAAAGTAAATCTCCTGCATTGAAGGAGTGTCCTCAAAGAAGAGGAGTATGTACAAAGGTTTATACAACAACCCCTAAAAAGCCTAACTCTGCTATTCGTAAGGTAGCTAAGGTTCGCTTAACAACAGGATTGGAAGTCATTGCTTACATTCCTGGAGAAGGACATAACTTACAAGAACATAGTATCGTTCTTGTGCGTGGAGGTCGTGTAAAGGATCTTCCCGGTGTTCGTTACCATATTGTCAGAGGTACATTAGACTGTGCCGGCGTTAAAGATCGTCGTCAAAGTCGTACAAAATACGGTACTAAGAAACCTAAGGGTGCAGCCGTTGATAATAAAGCAGCATCTAAGAAGAAGGGTAAATAATGGCAAGACGTCGTAGACCGGTACGCCGGGAGATCCTTCAGGATCCAGTATATGGTGATACACTCGTTACCAAATTTGTAAATTGTATGATGCTTGATGGCAAAAAAAGCTGTTCCGAGAAAATTTTCTACGGTGCTTTATCTGCTATTGAAGCTAAAGGCGAAGGCAAACCATTAGATATTTTTAAAGAAGCTTTAGAAAATCTAAAACCTGCTGTTGAAGTTAAAAGTCGAAGAGTGGGTGGAGCTAACTACCAAGTGCCTGTTGAAGTTCGTCCAGAAAGAAGACAAGCATTGGCAATACGTTGGTTGATTCAACACTCTCGTTTAAGAAAAGAAAAATCTATGAAAGATAAACTTGCTTTAGAGATCGTAGATGCATTTCATAAACGTGGTGCAGCCATTAAGAAAAAAGATGATGTTCATCGTATGGCTGAAGCAAATAAAGCTTTTGCTCATTTCAGATTCTAAATCTATCATCAGTCTTCCTATGACATTTGTTGATTCAAGAGCTGCATGAGTAATCTTGATAAGATCCGTATTTTGGGCATTATGGCCCATATTGATGCTGGTAAAACAACAACTACGGAACGTTTTCTTTTTATTACAGGTAAAAGTTATAAAATGGGAGAAGTCCATGAAGGCACTGCCACCATGGACTGGATGCTCCAGGAACAAGAACGTGGGATCACGATCACTGCAGCCGCAACAACATTTCTTTGGGAAGATACCACTATCCATCTTATGGATACTCCAGGACATGTTGATTTCACAATAGAAGTTGAAAGATCTTTAAGAGTTCTAGATGGAGTGATTGCTCTATTTGATGCTTCTCAAGGAGTTGAACCTCAATCGGAAACAGTTTGGAGACAAGCAGATAGATACGGAGTTTCACGCATCGCATTTCTCAATAAAATGGATAAAGTGGGAGCAAGTGTCGATCTCTGCTTAAATTCTATGCGGGAACGTCTTCTCACTCAACCACTCTTACTTCAATTACCTTTCTTTGAAGTCAAAGGATCTACAGAAGTTTTCCAAGGGATCTTTGATCTCATTTCTGAAGAGTTTCTTCTTTGGGGTGATGATAAAGATGTCGCATTTAAGACTCTTCCTATCCCCAAAGAGTTTCAAGAAGAAGTGGAAGCTGCCCGTATAGAGATGATAGAAGCTCTTTCTGATGTGGATGATGAAATCGCTTCCGCGTATCTTGGTGAAGAAATTATCACTCCTGAAGCCCTTAAAAAAGCCATACGTAGAGCATGTATTCATCGTACATTAACTCCTGTCTTATTAGGCTCTTCCTTTAAAAATAAAGGAGTTCAACCTCTTTTAAATGCAGCTTCAGATTACCTCCCTTCGCCTATGGATTTTAAAGAATGGAGAGGCTCTCAAGCTGTTTGGGATAACGCTGAGGCAAATCCTTTATTAGAAGAAGTGCGAACTTCTTCTGTGGAAGATAAATTCTCCGGTGTGATTTTTAAGATGATGCTAGATCCTTTTGTGGGGATGCTGTTTTTTGTACGGATCTATTCCGGGTCATTTCGTTTAGGACAAGCTTTATGGAATGGCAATCGACGTAAACGGGAAAAACCTCTCAAGATTTTCTCAATGCATGCCAATTCTCGTCAGGAGAAAGATCAGGCTCAAGCCGGTGAGATCATAGCTTTAGTGGGACTCAAATTTTCTCAAACGGGAGACACTCTGAGTTTTGAAGATCATCCTATTATTTATCCTTCGATTCCTTTTCCAGAACCTGTTGTTTCTGTGATTGTAGAACCCGAAAATTCTCAAGACAGTGATAAATTATCAGCACAGCTTCAAAGATTTTCTTTAGAAGATCCATCCATGAAGATTTCTCAAAATGGAGAAACCGGTCAGATGATGATCTCTGGAATGGGAGAACTGCATCTTCAAATTATTATTGATAGATTAAATCGTGAATTTAAGATCCCGACTCAGATGGGTAAACCTCAAGTCTCTTATAGAGAAAGTATCAATCAATCTGTTACAGAAACAGAAACTTATTGTAAACCAGGAACTAAGGTTGAAGTCACAGTCACTCTGAAAATAGAACCACAAACTGCTTTAGAATCATCTGTAGATATTTCTAAAATACCTCTTCTTAAAGACACACTAAAAGATGCTCTTAATGTTGGACCTTTACTCGGGTATCCCGTTGTGAATGTTAAATGCACAGTTCTTAAAGTCGAAACACAACCTCCCGGTCTTCCTCCAGAAGAAGTTTCTTTAAAAATTGCATCCGTAGAAGCTTTACGTCAGGCCCTCCAAAAAGCTAAACCTAAACTTATGGAACCTATTATGGATGTTGAGATCACAGTCCCTGATGAATTTAGTGGAGCAGTGATTGCTGATGTTCAAAGTCGAAGAGGCCAAATAGAGGACGTTCAATCTCAAAGAAGTCTATGCACTATCAAAAGTAAGATCCCATTAGGTGAAACTTTTGGGTATGAAACAGATCTGAGATCTCTTTCACAAGGTAGGGCTAGCAGCTCAGCTAAATTGGCTACGTATCATCCGTTACCTTTAGTATTACAGCAAAAGATCTTGGGTCAGTAGTAAATTAATCCGCCCATTCAACTATGAAGTGCAACACTAGGGTTATTCACATGAGAGAAGAATACCTCTGCGGGTGTTTGATAATTTAACACTTTTCGAGGTCGGTTGTTAATCTCATTTTCAATTTCTTGCAGTCTTTTCTTGGATACCATTGTTAAGTCTGTAGATTTTGGTAAATACTGACGGATCAATCCATTTGTATGCTCATTAAGCCCTCTTTCCCAAGAATGATAAGGTTTTGCAAAGTAACAGTTAACATTCAATTTCTTGCTTATTTCTAAGTGACCAGCAAATTCTTTACCATTATCATAGGTGATGGTACGGATTTCGTGAGGTAATTGTCTAAATCGTTTTATCGTTGCTGCTGTTGTACAGTCCATTGTTTTATTCCCTATGACTTCTGCCATTAAATATTTAGAACACCTATCTACGTACGTTAAGATAACTCCTTGATGTCCTGCTCCTATAATCGTATCTCCTTCCCAATCACCTATTCGTTCCTTTTTCTCCACGATTTCAGGGCGTTTATCTATATCTACCCGATGAGGTATGCAACCACGACCTGATGTTAAAGATACCCTTTTATTATAAGGCTTTCCTCTATGCCTTAGGTTCTCGTAAAGAGTTCCCCCTTGCTTCTTGTCTAACCTTATCAATCGATAAATACTTTCATGACTCAGACTTATCCCGTGTTCTAACTTTAACCTGCCCGATATCTGATCTGGACTCCACTGATGTGCTAGCCATTCTATAACCTGATCTTTTACCCAACCTACGAGTTTTCGAGATCCACTGCTCGCTTGAGTTCTACGCTCTTTGGCTTTCTTATCTGATTCTTCTACAGAATAGTTCTTAACTCCGCTGTTTCTATGGATCTCTCGGCTAACCGTTGAGGCACTTATTCCCAATTGTCTTGCAATTTCACGCAATGAGAATCTGCTTGCATGAAGTATATAAATTTGAGATCTTTGATCTCGAGTCACGTGTTTGTAGCCTTTGGGCATGATAATCTCTCTTAGTTTGACCCTTCGAGATTATCAACTTCACGTGACTTATTCTATTTACCTCAGGTGTTGCACTTCAGATGTGAAACGGGGATCTTTATTACAAATGATTCTTAATACTTATGCTATTGATTTTTTTATTGTAATATCAAGATCAAAATTTAATTTTGATCTTGAGGGTATCGTGTGGACTTTAAAAAATTTCAGAATGGAGATTTCATTCACACTGAAACAGGACCAACTTTCATAAAAATAATAGGTCAAGGCCCTCCGCTCATTATGATTCATGGAGGCCCAGGTTTAGATCATGCTTATTTAAAGTCCCTAGTTGAACTTATTCCATCAAGAACTTTAATGTTTTATGATCAAATTGGGTGTGGTCAAGATCAAACAGATCTTAACAAAGTGAATTCCGATACTACAATTCATCAGCTAAATGATGAGTGCTAGGGGCAATCCGTAGGGTAAGTAATTTCACTCCTCCCAAAATAACTTGATGCTCAACTAGCATTCCCATTTGATCACTTATAATCTATTCAGAAAAAAGGATCCCCGATGTATCTCTCTTTTGTCTTCATGCTTCTAGGGATGATATCCACTGCTTTTGGCGCTTCTAAATTTCAATATCAAAAAAGAGTTTTAGAAGTGAGTCTTATCCCTGCTCAAGTAGATGCGATAATACGTGAAGTGAATCAATTTTCTCAAAAAATAGAAAGATCCATGTGTATTATGGACGTTGTAGGTATTTTACTCACAAGACTTCATTTTTTGAGAAATGAAAGATTTGGTTTAGAGCAGATTACAGAATATATGCTAGTACATGGGTTTAATATAACTTTTACCGATAAAGCTGAAGATTTTAAAGATTTTTTAGATTTGATGATTCAATATTATTATTTTATTGCAGATTTGGTGGGAGTGACTCCTCAAATGATTGAAGCAATACCGCAAGGAGAAATCACAGATACCGTTTCAGAATCCGTGATATCTATAAGCCCAGGAGATATCCAGAAACTACAGTTTACTCTTATCATACGAAATGAGATCAAATTATTGCATGCAAAAAAAATCATTCTTTCAACAGAAGGAGCAGCGGATCCTGAGGGAAGAATTGATATTCATAGAATCCCCAATGATGAAGATATTCAAATCATGGAAACTTTTGAAGCGCTTTTGTGGACATTAAAATAATAATTAAATTTAAAGAAACATTTCGATCTAAAGAATTCTTTGAATCATCTGTATGAAATATTCAGAACCTAAAAGTTAAATAAAACATTAGTTTTTAAGTACTACATAATTATCAAGGTTTAAGTCGAAGGACAATCTGTAGGGTAAGTAATATTAGTACAAGATGCTGGCTTAGATCCAGAAACATAAGCTCCTAGAGCATCAAAATTAGCACATCCTGTTTTAAGTTTACATTTGAAATCATGACAAGTTGTGGAACTTACAACGATACATGCTTGGGCATAAAGACTGTCTACCGATGAAGCTGAGTTTTTAGCTGAGGCTTGAACATCAGAGGGTTGAGATGATGTGGTATTAGCTTGAGATAAATACCCATCCATCTTCTTTTTAGAATCACTAAAGCTTTTTACAGCACTATCAACTTGAGCTTTAACTTCTGCTGGAATTCCAGGAATATTTGCAATCAATAAAGATAAAGTTGAAAACTTAGAAATAGATAAAGAAACAAGTTCTCCATTCATGGTATCTAAAAGTTTAACAAACTGACTCACATTATCATTGACTTGACCTAAGGTTCCTACAGGATCTTTAGAGGTTGCAATGCTATCTTTTAATGCTTGTATTTTAGTAATTAAAGCTGTTCCTTGTGTCACAAGAACAATTTCACCGGTGCCATTAGGATCTAAAATCACTTGGTAGAGAGAAATACCCGATGCGAAGCTTTCTAATAAGGAAGACAATAAAGCAGAAGTTTTATAGTTGGTAGAACCAGAACCGCATTTACTTGATTCTAAAGGACCTTTAGTATTATCTGGTAATGAACTGATAATATTAGGTGGAAGTACAGGACAAATAGATAACCAGCTTTGATGAAAGTAATCCAGTGTAGGAGATACTGATCTTAAAGATGAGAATTTTTGAGGTAATGGATTTTTAGGATCGTTGAGAGCTGCAATGATAGATTTTTTTTCAGTATCAGAAAGTCCAATGAGTTTTGCAAAATCAGAAATCTTTGCAACGCTGGTGCTTTTCATGAATTTATCTAGAATTTGAGTGATGGTTAGACCAGCTTGCCCTTGAAGAGAGTAAGAAAGCTTAATATTAATTCGAGGATCATTGGGATACTCCTGTTTAATATCTTGAAGAATATCGGAAGACTTTTTAAAGTTACCAATATCAAATTGATACTGAGCGTCACTTAGTCTTGCAGAAAGGGTTTGTTTCCTTTGAGAAGACTCAAAAAGGGGAGATCCACAATATTGTAGGAATCCAATAATTAAAAATAGCATATCTCATTATACGATACCTAGACGGATAATCTCGTGCAATCTGAGAAGACCAAGAAGCTGACGATGGTCATCTACAACGGGGATGATATTCAGAATCCGTTGAGGATTCTCCATGATAAGTCTAGCTTCTTTTAAAGAGGTTTGAGGCTTTAATGTGAGGGGTTGAGAGTTTAAAAAATCCTCAGCAGTGTGTTCAAAGAAAGTTTTATGGAATTTTTCCATAGCAATACGGAGTTCTTTTTCTGCGATCAGTCCCACAAAAGATTGAGGTTCAGTGAGGCTTTTTGAGACTAAAAGACAACCCATAGCTTTTTGGGTCATAAGATGAAGACAGTCCATAGCAGAAGTTTTAGGAGTGACGATTGGGCAATCTTTTAAAGCTGTCATAATATCTTGAACTTTCAAAAGATTTTTGCCAATCTTTCCATAAGGATGGTTTTTTTTATAAACTTCTAGGGGTATGGGTAGAGATTCTAAAATTTTAGTAATTAAAAGAGAGCAAACAGATAAAGAAGCCATAGAAGCCATTAAAGGCACATGTTCTATGGGAGAAGGTTCTTTCACCAGAGGGATCGGAATATAAATTTGTGCTGATTGAGACAAAGGAGCTATAGGAGAAGAGCTTAACGTGATTGTCGCAGATCCTCTTTTCTGTATATTTAAAAAAAGTTCAGTTAATTCATCTGTATGTCCACCGTAACTTAAAAAGAACACAACATCTTTTTCAAGAATTTGGCCAATATCTCCATGAAGAGCATCCACAGGATGCAGGTATTGAGATGATATCCCAATACTTTTTAAGATAGACGAGAACCATCTTGCGATAAATGCAGATTTGCCTACAGCACTCATATAGATGCAAGGGTTCGTTTTATTTTTAATCAAAGAGACTGTTTTTTCTATAGATTCTAAAGTTTGAGGAAAATTCTTTTTAAGATCATCTAAGAGAAGATTCTGACATTGAATAAAAAGATGGTTTTCAGTCATAAAGTGTTCCCTAATTTACACAAATTCAATAGATATTATATTTCAAAATCTTTTTTAACCACTATAGCCGTTTTTGTTTTTGAAAGTGTAAATTTTGTCTTACTCCAGTAAAAATAGACTTTTAATGGACAGAATCATCAAGGAATTTAAAAAACTGTCAAAAAAAGGAGAGGCCTTATCCCGTTACAAAAAAGAACTAAAAAATAATACACTGTGTCTAGGAACGAAGGAAGGTTCATGATCACAAGAAAAATTTATTGGTCTCCATCAGGAGAGCTTCATCAACTCCTTTCTAAGACAACATATATATGGTTAGCTATTGCAACTCTTATATTAATTCACGGTATCTATAAAAGATTTAAACTTTGGCATCAGGGCAAACCTGAGAAATCCTTTGATAAGCCATGGTATCGATTAACCGTTGTTCTTCGAGATGGTTTAGCTCAATACAAAATATTAAGAAAACGAAGACAGGATATCCGAAAAACATCCTATTATGCAGCATGGATGCATGGACTCATTTTCTACGGTTTCTTAGCTTTATTTTTTGGGACAACCATTGTCTTCTTAGAAGAATATCATATCGTTCATCTCTATCATGGATGGTTTTATCTTTTTGTAACGGTACTTTGTGAAGTCGGTGGAGTAGCTTTATTTGTAGGGCTAGTTCTAGGTATGTACCGTAGGAAGACTCAATCAGATCAATTTAAAACTGATTCTAAAATGAGAATTCTTTATTTTATTCTTCTTTTACTTGTAGTTCAGGGATTTTTGGTAGAAGGAGCAAGACTCCATCAAGATCCTAACGCCAAAGATTTTTATTGGAGTTTTGTAGGAGCATTATTTTCTCTTATTTATCCTTCTAGCTTAAGTAAAGAAGCTATGGAAAATATCTATTCTGCACTCTGGTATTTTCATATGGTGACAACAATGTCTTTCATAGCAGCGATTCCTTATAGCAAAGCTATGCATATTGTAACGAGTTTACTGAATCTTTATACACAAAGGTTACAACCATCTGTTGTTTTAACAGCGATGAATTTTGAGGCTACAGAAGCAGATCATTTTGGGCCTAAGACAATTCAAGAATTTACATGGAAAGATCTTTTAAGTTTTGATTCTTGTACAGAATGTCGAAGATGCAGTGATGTGTGTCCAGCACATATTGCAGATAAACCTTTAGATCCTAGGGAAGTTATTCTCAAACTTAGAGACAGTATGTTAGTCGAGCCTGTTCCTTTGTATGAATCTGGAGTCATTAATCATGATGAGATCTGGGCATGTACCAGTTGTGGAGCCTGTGTTGATCAATGTCCGGTAGGCATTAACCAACTCAGTACCATTATGGATTTACGAAGATACCAAACCTTAAGTTTAGGTGAAGTTCCCTCTAATGGAGCTAAAGCTATTGAGAATATTAAACAACAAGGTAACCCATGGGGGCTCTCTCCATCGGATCGATTTACACATCTTAAAACCATTAAAGGATTTGAAAACATTAAGATCCTTAATGATGATTCTCCTCCAGTAGAGTGGTTATATTGGATAGGTTGTGCAGGATCTTATGATGCTGCCAATCAAAAAGTGACAGAAGCTGTGATTCAAATTCTACAAGCAACAAATGTTGATTTTGCTATCTTAGGAAAAGAGTCATGCACAGGAGAGCCTGTAAAACGTTTAGGAGATGAATATTCTTTTTCAGAGATCGCTCAAAAGAATATTGAAAATCTTAAGAAACCTAAATTCAAGAAAATAGTCAGTCACTGTCCCCATTGTCTCAATACTCTCAAAAATGATTACGCTCAGTATGGTGGTGATTTTGATGTGTATCATCATACACAACTTTTAACGGAACTTTATAAAGAAGGTAAATTAAAACTTCCAGGAGAAATCAGAAAAGAAGTAACCTTTCATGATCCTTGTTTCTTAGGAAGACATAATGGAGAATATGATGCACCCAGAAAGCTGATTGAGGGCATTGCTGGTTTGAGATTGAATGAAATGAAATTCAATAAGAAAGAAGCGCACTGTTGTGGAATGGGTGGAGGCAACATGTGGTATGAATCTAAAGGTGGACATTCGGTTGTTAATGATAGATTGTCTCAAGTCAAAGAGACCTCTGCTCAAACTCTTGTCACAGGTTGCTCTTATTGTTTGATTAACTTTAAGGGAGCAGCTAAAGATATTCCTGAAACTAAAGATTTAGAAGTGATGGATATTTCCCAAATGATTTTAAAAGCTATGGATGCTAATAACTCCAACCAAGAATAATATGACAGATCCTAGAATCATTTCTCTTTTGACTCCAGAAGTTACTTTAAGGCATGTTCATAAGAAAACTCTTTCTTTAAGTGTTTCATTAGAAGATATTGATCCACCTTCCATGGAGGAAGATGAAGGTTTTATGGTGGAAGTCAGTCTTCCTAAGGGAGTAGGATACTCATCTTTCCCGGGAAAATTGACTCCAGAAAAAGTCAAATTAGCGATTCATGAAGCAACTCAGAATGCTCAGTTTATGAAAGAACATTCTGTTTTTAAAAAGCGTATTCTATCTTCCAGTAAAACTCATCACTCAGTGTCTTCTCATAAGGATTTTAAAAAGTTTTTAGATCTGGATGAGGGAATTTTATTCCTCAAAGGAATCCAAAAAGATTTGAAGGGTCCTCAAACAGAATTCTATAGAAGTGCTCTCGTTTATGAAGATATCCAAACTCACATCATTTCTCAAAGTAAAGAGATCCTTCAAACACACCAACTCAGTCATTTCTATTTAGAAACCATGACAAAAGGAGCACACGGTCCTTGCAGCAGATCTTTAGATAGAAGCATTTTTGGTTATCCAGAATCTATTTTAAAGGTTTCTTGGAAAGATATTTGTAAAGAGCTTGTCAGTGAATCTCATCAATTAAAAGATGCTGAAGTCTGTCCTAATGACACACTGGATCTTCTCTTAGCACCAGATCAACTCACGTTACAAATTCATGAAAGCATAGGACATCCCTTAGAAATGGATAGAATTCTAGGAGATGAATGGAACTATGCGGGAACAAGTTTTGTGTCATTGGAAGACTTTGGATCGTTACAATACGGATCTCCTCTTTTGAATGTGACTTTTGATCCGACAGATCAGCATCAATTAGCCAGTTATCAATTTGATGATTTAGGCTATGAAGCCAAAAAAGAAGTCCTAATAGGTCAAGGAAAACTTTTCTGTGGGTTAGGTGGGTTAGACAGTTACTCTCGACTTCAAGATGAAAAAAAATCAGATAGATTTAAAGCTTTAGCTAACGCAAGAGCTAGCAGTTGGAACCGGGCTCCCATAGATAGAATGGCTAATATTAATATGGAACCAGGAACGGATGGATCATTTGATGACTTAGTTTCCAAAATCGAAAAAGGCATCTTTATGAAAAGTAATCGATCATGGTCCATAGATGATCATCGAGATAATTTTCAATTTGGTTGTGAATGGGCCCAAAAAATAGAAAATGGGAAACTCACTCAAATTTATCAACGCCCTAATTATAGGGGCAGAACTTTAGATTTCTGGAGAAGTTTAAAATATGCAGGAAGTCATTCTATTGATCAGGGTTATAAAAACTGCGGTAAAGGTGAACCTAATCAGGTGATGTTTGTGAGTCATAAAGCTCCTTATGCTGTTTTTGAAAATATAAAAGTGTTCAGTAACGTATGAATATTTTTTCCAAGCTACATTCCGGTGAAATTGCTTTAGTCACCACATTTGAAGAGAAGAGTCATTACTGTCGTCTCAATAAAAGTCAGGTCAGACATCTAGGATCAATCCATCAAATTAATTACACATTACATCTCTGGAAAGAAGATAAATACACTCGGGGGACAGTCACTGAAGAGAAAAATCTAGAAGAACTTCTTTTAGATCTCAGAAAACAAATTCCTTATCTTTCTGTAGATGAATACACAACATACCCTTCTTCTTTCCAATCTGAGGATTCAGAAGAAAAATCTTTAACTTTAGATCAAAAGACTTTTGAAAAATCTTTAAGATCTCTTTTAGGATCCATCCAGAAAGTTCAGGCTACAGGACTTTTTATGGAAAGTGCTCTGAATTATTCTATTCATGATTCTTTAGGAAACAAAAAAAAATATTCCCACTCATCGCTCTTCTTTGATTACAGTCTTATTAAGTATCCCTTATCAGCTAAGGGGATCTATTGTTCTCCCAGTTGGGATTTTGATAAATGGCAAAAAAATCTTAATGAAACAATTTATTACCTAGAACATTTAAAGCCTAACTTAAAATCTTTGAAACCAGATCACTATGATGTTTATTTTGGGCCAGAGGCCATTGCAGATCTTCTTTCTCTTTTCTCTTGGAATGGAGTTTCTCAAGCAGCAGTACAAGAGAATAAAAGCTTTCTTAAAGAAGAAAAAACCTTTTCTCCTCTTTTCTCTTTACAAGAAAACTTTAATCTTGGATTATCTCCCCACTTTAATGAATTAGGAATCCTCTCTCCCATTAAAGTTCCTTTAATCGCAGAGGGTAAATGGATAGAGTCGCTCACAAGTCCTCGTTCAGCCTTAAAATACAAAAAAAACTCCCATGGAGCCTTAGAAAGTGAGTCTTTACGATCTGCTGAGATTCTTCCTGGAACTCATACAACTTCTTATAAAGAGATGAAGAAAGGCATCTACATTCCTTATGTACACTATTTGAATTGGAGTGATGCTCATCAGGGAAGATGTACCGGGATGACTAGATTTCATTGTTTCTTTATTGAAGATGGAGAAATCAAAGATAATATTCAACCCATAAGATTTGATGAGTCTCTTTATCATATTTTTGGAAAGAATCTCATGGCTTTAGATAAAGAAACTAAGCTGATTTATGAAGTAGGTACTTATGGAAGTCGTCAATTTGGAGGGGTTAAAGTTCCCGGCGCCCTTGTGAAAGATGTGAACTTTACTTTCTAGGATAACTTCAATTGAATATGCTCTTAATTTAACTTCAATTGAGTGTATTGATTTTATAACTTCAATTGAATATAATAAATTATCGGTTGGTGGGTTTTTTAAAAAGATTTTTAGGTAATTTATTGTTATGAAAGGAAATATCTGTCTTTCCTGTTGTAAGACTTTAACTCTAGAAGAATATAACTCCTATCATGGACTCCATAAAGATTGTTTCTGTAAAGTGTTTCATCTCTCTTCTTGGAGTGATTTTGAAAATGTTGTTTTGAAGAATCAGGGTTCTGATTCCGCTTCTCTTGATAAAGATAATCCTCAAAGGTATCGAAATTTTACGAGTAGTTTCTTCCAAGGGCAATTCAAAAAGTATACCGCTGAGCTCAATGGGAAAGAGTATATTCTGAAAGTCCAAGAAAAAGAGGCCCCTGAACTTCCCGATAATGAATATCTCTGTAATCAGATTGCTCTGAACTTGGGACTTAATGTACCAAATTTTTTCTTAATTGATTTTTACGGTGTTCGAACATTCATTGTAGAAAACTTTATGACTACATTGTCTCATCCAGTTTCTTTAAATCATATCTACCATTATTTAAAAGAAGATAGTCATTATTCTTGCAAGGAGCTTCTTGAGATCATCCAAAAAGAAACGGGAGACTTTCATTATCAAGAGAGTTTTGTTCAGATGTGTTTATTTGATTCTTTGATTGGAAATCATGATCGCCATGGAAGAAATCTAGGGTTTTTAAACTTCCCTAAAAAAACAATATTGGCTCCTATCTACGATAACCCCAGTTTCTTGGGGTTACAGTCAGGCTCCATTTTACAAGCTCAATTTAATCCTAAAGGTAAAATCAGAACGGAAAAAACAAATGAACCTGGCATGATTGATTATGTTGTTGAATTTTTTGATAGGGGATTTGAGTCTTCGGTGAAGGAGTTTTTCAAAAAGATTAAAATATCTAAGATTCAAAATCTGATGGAAGAATCTTTTTGTTCCGTAAATATGAAAAAAGCTTTTCAACGGCTTTTCACACAAAGATATGAGGAGTTGAGAAATGCCCTTAGTCACTGATCTTTATGAACTTGATATTAAATCTGTGGATGTCTTCTTAGAATTAAAAGAGAAACGAGAATATGTGGGTAGACTCAGTGAAGCCAAGGAAAAAGGGTTTGTCTTTCAATATGATTCATCTTTCATTCGATCTCATAATGCTTTTGCGATAGGTCCTAATCTTCTTCTTTCAGATAAACCGATCTTTAGAGAAAGTCTATTCCCTGAATTTGTGGATAGAATACCCAGTCGTCGTAATGCTGCATACCCTGAATATTGTGAGTCTGTAGGCATCAGTGTGGATGAAAGAAACCCTATGATCCTTTTACCCTCATTAGGGAGAAGGGGTCCGTCTGATTTCATTATAGAACGTGTATTTGTTCTTCAAGATGAAATCATTCCTAAGGCTTTAAGAAGAATTCTAGAAGAGGTTCCACTCTCTCAAAATGATTTAGCTTTGGCCTTAGATATTCCTATCACAACGTTATGGAGGGTTTTAAAGGGTTCTAGTAAGGATGAATCTTTACTGAGGCTCGTTCATCTGTATTTAGAGAATACAGATTTGTGGAGAGTCCTTTTACAGTTTACCAGAGGGAAGATTACTCAGAAAAAGTATGGGTTACTTATAGAATATTTGAAACAAATCAAAACTAAAAACAGCCCCGACTCCTAACCTCAAAAACTTCAAACAATATCTTAATTCATGGGTGCATCAATGATGGATATTTCTAAAATTCTTTTTAGTAACGTGAGTTCGGGATAAGAGCTTCAAAATCCAAATTTATACCCAAGCCCATGAGCACAAATAGCGCCAAAGATATTGACAAAATAATTAGCAACACTTCGACTGCGGGTTTGCCATATAGAATATTTAATTTTAAGAGCTTT
>CANGWC010000007.1 GCA_947457515.1 Silvanigrellaceae bacterium | reverse complement strand
TTATCAAATTTGTTATTTTGCCATTTCTAATTTTAAAAATGATTATTTAAGTAACTATTTATTCAATAAAGCTTCTAATTTTAGTATGCAAAATCTCTTTCACGATATTTATAATTTGTCAATGAATTTTTTCATGAGGTGGCCCTGATTTTAGGATGCTTCTTTTCTAAATTTCATCACCTGAATAATTAGTGAGTTTATGAGAGGGATAAATCTCTAAGTTTTGTTCACGATTGTCTAAGACTCTTTTCAAAATCAGTGTTTCAGAATCATTTACATAAAGATAATTTAATCTGTAGCGTAGTTCGCCTTTCGTATCCATATAAAAAGGCCAAAATCGATCTCCTGTACTCTCAACTCTTGGAACTGTTACATTAGATTTTATCCATAGAACAACAGAATCAACTTCAATGAGAAATTTTTCAATAAGAGTAATATTTTGAGTTGAATTAAAAATATGATCTTCAATTCTGGTAAGATCATCCTCAAATTGTTGAGTATTGATAACCTTCATTTTTTGAATCTATTGAGCCTAGATTTGGTATCAAGTAGAAATTCTTTTGTTTGTCCACTTAGAGCTTGGTTACTGGAGACTAAACTTTTTTGTAAACTATAGATTTCATTCAATAATTTTTCATAATAACTTTCACTCATTAAAATACAGGCATCTCCTTCTCTTCGTTGTATACGTAGAGGTTTTTCTGTAACGAGATCCATGTAATCTTTTAAGTTTGCCCTAAAATCTCTAGGTGATGTGGATTCCATAAAGCCTTTCAATTATATGTACACATAATAGTACTCATTTTAAATTTAGAATTCAAGAGATTTTTTTTGTTAAATTTTAAATAGGCAGTTTTTTCTTACTAGAAGCTTAAAAAATCTCTTTATAATCATAAAATGGATTATTTTGTGGTCAGATTACTTATTTTTGGATTATTGGTTGCATGTCTTAAAGTACCCCCAGTCAAACTTCCTGAACTCAGTAGCTCTATACCACCTGTGTATATGACACAGGCTCAACCCATAGATCTGGGTGATTCTCGCTGTACTTACGGAGGAACAAAATTCATCAGTTGGAATGATAAAGGACAAATAGATGGAATTTACACAGAAGGCCAAGATACAGACTATTCCGAAAAAGTCGTTTGTTTAGCACTGCCTAGTGGCAACACAACCATACTCACTAAACCTGGAGATTTTAAAGTCATAGCTACAGATGTCGCAGTAGGAGATTCCGATTGTCCTCAAGGAGGCAAAAGATATGAATCTTTTATCGATGTTGATGGTAGTAGCACTTACGATAGTAAAATAGATACCAATTATAATTCTAAGAAGATCTGTAACGGGCTTAATGGAACAGCATCTTTATCTGGAGCTAATGGAGTGATTATCACCAGCACTTTAGCCATAGGGAATACTCAATGTCCCACAGGTGGTACTAAGCTTGAATCATTTACTGATCTCAATGCTAACGGAACCTATGAGTCAGGAGTGGATAGTTTCTACAATGTTAAATACACATGTAATGGATCTAATAACGTTACAATAACATCCACAATTGCTTCCGGAGATGCCACTTGTCCTAGTGGTGGAACACAGATCAATACTTTTACTGATATTAATAATAATGGAACTTATGAATCTACCATCGATAAAAATAGCAATATTTATAAAGTCTGTAATGGGCAGAAAGCTCTAGTTCTCTCGACAACTCTTGCAGTGGGAGATACCACCTGCCCTGCCGGAGGAACCCAACTCACCACATGTATTGATAGTAATGGAGATTCTGTATGTACGTCTGGACCAGATCTGAATTACGCAACACAGAAAATCTGTAATGGTCCAGGGGCAGGATTCCTTGTGATTACAGAGAATGCTGGAACGAATTGTAAGGCGGGAGGTTATAGGTTAGATCGCTTTCAAGATAATAATAATAACGCTGTGTATGATGTGGGAACAGATACAGGGTACACAAGCACCTATATTTGCAATGGCCTTAATTGGCTTTCAAAAAGAACATCATTTACTGCAGGTAACGGAACAGTAGGTGATAACACAGCGTGTCCCGTGGGTGGAGTGAGATTTGAATTTGGATATGATCACGTGAATTCCAGTAATGGATCTTATAATGTAGGAGTTGATGGAGTCTTAGACACAGTAGAAATTGTGGCAAGTGCTACAGCTTATTCTTGTCATGGAGCTAATTCTTTTGCAGGTCCACTCATTTCCAGTTTTCAAAATGACAGTGAAGGTACTAAAGCAAGGTTTTATTGGGAGATCATTTCTGCTGATGGCACAGCTCCTAATGTAAAGTTAGCTTACAGCTCTACTAAGGCAGGCATTCAAGCATGGAACTGTGAAAACACATTAGCAGGAGTCACGGTTGTCACAGACTTTGCTAGTTGTACAGATACCACATACAGAACTGCATCTAGTGGTTCTTTAAATTCTAATGCTAAATGTGGATTTGATCTCATGGCAGCGCCATTTAGTACTGCGGCATGGGATTATCGATACTTTAAATTGTGTGCTCAAAATACTACTAGCCCTAATAGCCAAAACATCACCAATTTTAGAGTGGCAGGTAATGTGCCCAGTGGAATGGTGATGGTGCATTTAGATGATTGGCCGATTCATGAATTTGCTAATACCAATGTGGTTCCTTTTACCTATGCTATAGATAAATGGGAAGCGTATTTAAGTAGCGGTTCCATTACTAATGGAACACCAGGAGGATGTACTTTAAATAGTTGTGTATCTACTACAACGGGGGTTTTAAGTAGTGCTTCTGGCCAGACTCAATCTGTAAGTATGGATTGGTATGCTGCTCGTAAGGGATGTACTAATAGAACAGCTGTAGGATATACAGGTGCTACGACTCCTAGAACAATTCATTTAGAAACAGAAATGGAAAATTTTGTCGCAAATTATGGGACACCGGATAACTATTACAGTGCTTTTGGAAGTCAAGTAACCGCTAATTTTACGAATGCAGTTTTCACTCCAGGGTATGGGGGCTGTAATATTGACCTCAAACATAATCAGAATGATACGGCTTATGATGGAAATGAGGGCTATGGAACAGGAGATGTTGGGACAAGAAACTGTATTTCTCGTTACGGAGCAAGGGATCTGATTGGGAATTATGCAGAATTAACGGATGGGTATTACGAAAACATGACCAATAACGCCACTCGTCAAAAATCAGTTTACTGGGGAACAGCTGATCGAGTAACCACTGTTATTAGTGATAGTAATCTAGGATATGCAGTTCCCGTTTCTGTAATTACATATTACTATGTACAAGATTGGGATTATCAAAATTTACTGCCCAAGACTTACTTATCAACTTCTCTAGCTTCGGCTAATAGTAAGTTTTTTATGGATTTATTTTGGATAGATTCAACTGTTGCTACTAAGATTAATTTAATCGGATATAACGCCTGGGCTTATGGGTCATATTCGGGAAGATTTCATAAGAGTATTACTCCGGGGCCTACTGGAACGGGTACAAATATATCTGCTAGATGTGCTATTATTTCTCCCTAAAAAAGTAACTTAAATTCTTCTCCTAGAAAAAATTCAAAAATCTCTTGTTCAGAAAAAGACGCTTTATGACTCACTTTTAACAACTGCAGAATAAAGAAACGAGGGGTATCAAGATGACCTTGAGACCATGCAAGAGATAAACTGTTAATGTTATCCGATGTGTTTTGAGCTGTGGATATCAGTGCATTTACAAAAACATCAGAATCATTTTCTGTCAGATGAAATTCGGAAGATGAATGAAATATTTTTCTGAAAAAATGAAATTTTTCGTAAAATCTTTGAGGATCAATTTTAAGAATTGAGCTATTAGGTTGGTTTGAATTTTTAATATAAATTAATAAAACTAAATTAACAAAAAACTTTATAATTTCTTTTTTCTGAATACTATCATTAAATTCCCAATTAAATTGAGAAGAAGGGAAAGAAAGAACCTCAGAAGACTCTTTTGGGGAAATTCTTCCCCATTGGATCAGATTGCCTCCATGGTGAAGAATGGAAATACCCTGAGGAGTTTTTTCTTTTTGAACTCCAAAGTAGATAAGAACACGGTAGGTATTATCTGTTATCCAGTCTTTTTCTAAAAGACCATTGTGACAAAATAGAATAGTTCCTAAATGTTTTTTAAGATTAAGGATATATTCAGAGATATTTTTGCCGTGAAGACAGACCCAGATTCGATCATAGGGCTGAATATCACTCCAACTTAAAGTTGGGATAACTAATTGTTTTTTCTGAAAATAAATGTTAAGTGAAGGGTGCTCTCTTGAGATATTTGAAGATAAGTTAGGGTCAACTGTTCTCTGTAAAACTGAAGCATTCAAATCTGCTGCTAGCGTCAAGCCAACAGACCCTGATCCTAGAATAATATCTTGAGGCATAGCGATCTTTTCCGAATATAAAATATGCTGATTTTTCTCCTTATTTTCAATATTGCCATGGCGCAAAATGAAGACGTTTCTTACATAGATTTAGAGACAGGGAAAGTCAGTGCTGTTGTTGAAGAAAACCTCGATCCCTTAGAAAATTTTCAAGAAGAAGAAACATTGTGGGATGATGATGGAGATCTTTATAGTCAAGTCCCAGAAGACTATCTTGTAAAATCAGAAAATCATTTTCAATTAGTATTTCCCACTGTTAAAAAAAATATTGTCTATTCTGGTCCTAAAGGACAGCCTATACAGTTGCCTGTTTCTCCCCCTGAAGGCATGACGCCATTTCAAGAAATTTCAAGAAAACAATCTATTCGTAGAGATGAAGATGTTTCTTATCCAAAAGAACAAGAACTCAAACCAGTGACTTTAAATTCTAGAATTACTTTGCAAGGAAGAGTTTTGATTCCAGAAGGACATGATGCTCAGTGGATACACTTACGTATTGCCGGAACATCTTATGAAGTCAAAGCCGATGAAGAAGGCTATTTTACCTTTAAAGGACTTCCACTGAATAGTCAGTTTGAAATTTTAGTTTGGGATGAAGAAAATCGTTTAAATAGAAGATTAATTCCTGTTGATACTACAAATAATGAATTTATTAATATTTCTTTACAGCCTGTGGAAGTTTTTAATGCGTTAGGTCATATTTATGGAGAAGAGCAGATGCACAGTTTAGGGGGCCTCTGTGGAAGAGTTCAGGCTTCTGAAGATACTTCTATAGAAGGAGCTCAAGTGTATCTTAAAACAGCCTCTGGAACTGTTTTAAGAGCCTACTATTTTAGTGATAGACACTTTCCTGATCCTATGTTGGATATGACCAGTACAGACCCTAGATTCTGTATTTTTAATATTCCTGAAGAAATAGGAGATATTCTTATTCAATTGAAAGATGGTTTAGAACAAAGTTTCCCTATTCATACAAAACCTAGTGTCTTTGAGCATGCATTAAATTTTTATTTAGATGGAAAAGAAGAGATTAAGAAATCGGAACCAAAAGCTTCCCAGGGAATATCTTTTAAAGGTGAAGCAGATGAAGATCTTATTATTTCATTAAGAGACACATGGTCAAGTACAATTATTGCTCATACTAAAGTAACGGTTTCTGAAGTGAATCAGTCTTTAGAAAAGACTCAAAATTTTCACTGGAAAAAAGAATTACCACATGGACAGTATGTATTGGTAGTCAAGAATCAGAAAAATGAAGTAAGATGGATCCAAACGGTACGTATAGAACCAGGTTATGAAAATGAAATATTTAAATCTTTTGTGGATCAGTCTTTTGAGTCTTCTTTTACAGACGAAACTTCAGGCACGGGATCTTAAGTTTACTCCCCTTAATACACAGTTTCCTAAATTTATTGAATGGAATCCAGCGGACCTTATGGCTGGAAGAATCCGTTTAGCCGGGGAATATGGTATTGCTGATGGCTTTGCTTTAGGTACAGGTTTTGAATTACAGAAACAAGCTGATGCAATCTGGAATCAAAAGACATTCGTTCTCACAGGAACAACAACTCAATATTTGTGGTCATCGGAAATGAAGGGTCTTTTTCTGAAGGGTGAAGGTGGTCTTTTCTTTTCATCATTTAAAGAAACTCCTATTGTTACAGAACAACTCGCTTATCAAAAAATCTCTACTTATCGTGATGAATTCATTTCAGGCGTTATTATTGGGGGAGATATAGGTTATCGAGTGCCTTTTTCTTCACGTATTACTGGTGCAGCATCCTATGGGATTCGAAGATGGATGCCTGATTTCTTTCAAAGAAGAGGGATGAATGATGTTCCTGATTCTTATCTTTCTCACACGAATCTTTGGGATGTGAGAGTGGGGATATCTCTAGGTATTACGCTTTAATATTATGACACATAATACTAAAAAAAACCATCCTTTTGTGCCTATTTTAGGTGCTTTAGGAATTGTATTTGGCGATATTGGTACTAGCCCTCTTTACGCACTCCAAGATTGTTTTGGAGGCAAATATAATATGCCTTTTGATAGTGAACATATTATGGGGGTAGCTTCTCTTTTTTTCTGGTTTATGACTCTTTCTGTAACCTTAAAATACGTGATTGTTCTAATGCGTTTTGACAACCAGGGCGAAGGTGGAATTATGTCTTTATTTGGGCTTATTCCAGGTAGACTAACTTCAGCAAACGCCTCTCATAAAGTAGGAATTTTAACCCTATTGGCTATTTTTGGTGCCTCACTGCTTTTGGGGGATGGAGTCATCACACCATCTATTTCTGTTTTGAGTGCGATGGAAGGATTAGCATTTATTTCTCCTAAGCTTACAGTTTCCGTTGTTCCTTTAACTTGTTTAATTCTTTTCTTCCTATTTTTGTTACAAAAGGGTGGAACTCAAAAAATAGGAAAGTATTTTGGACCTGTGATGATGATTTGGTTCTCAACCTTATTTTTATTAGGTTTGACCCATATTATCAAAGCTCCTCATATTCTTTATTCTTTATCTCCCCATTATGCTCTCAATCTTGTGTTTAAAAGCCCTCTTCTTGCTTTTAAACTTTTAGGAAGCATTATCCTTTGTATTACGGGAGGAGAAGCTCTTTATGCCGATATGGGGCACTGTGGGAGACCAGCTATTCAAAAGTCTTGGTTCTTCATTGTTTATCCTTCCATCATAACATGTTACATGGGTCAGACGGCGTTTCTTCTAGACCAAGGGCATCTTCCCGATCATATGTTCTACGCGATGGCTCCATCTTTTTCTTATTTCTTAGTATTTATAGCAACTTTTGCGACAATTATTGCTTCACAAAGCTTAATTACAGGCGCATTCTCTTTGACTTATCAATCAATACAGTTAGGGTTTTTGCCTCTTTTAAACGTGAAACACACATCTAAAGATGAACAAGGTCAAATCTATATTCCTTTTGTCAATTGGTTTCTAATGATTGCGTGTATGGCATTAGTTCTTTTATATCAAAAATCAGAACATCTTGTTGAAGCTTATGGATTATCTGTCAGTGGTACAATGTTTATCACGTCTATTTTATTTATTTTTGTTCTTAAAGGAACAAAATATTCTTTTTGGATTATTCCTTATTGCATTGTTTTTTGGATATTAGATGGAATTTTATTTTCTTCTAATCTTATTAAGTTTTTTCATGGGGGATACATTCCCGTTGTTATAGGTACATGTGTATCTATCATTATGTTCATTTGGTACAAAGGCAAAAAACTTCTCATTCAAAGATATAATATTCAATCTCAAACATGGGATGATAAAATATCTGATGCACTTTTAAGAACTCCTGAAGCTGCAGTGGTATTATCTTCAGAATTTTACTTATTTCCCCCTGCACTTTTCACATTATCTCAAAATTTAAAGATTCTTCCCAAAAATATTTTTGTTGTAAAAATAGTCATAGAAAGACAACCATTTATTTCTCAAAAACAAAGATTTAGTATTACAGATGTTGGTCAGGGTCTTTACCAAGTCATTATACACTATGGATTTTTAGAGAAAGTAAACCTTCCTAGGGCAATGGATAATATTTTAAAGGACATTGAAAGATCAGATCTCTTTGAAAAACTTGTTTACATTCTCCATCGAGAATCTTTTGTAGAAACACATACTGGTAAACTCAGTAAAATTCCTCAAAGTGTGTTTGCATTTCTCATTAAAATTTCTCGAGACAGAGCTCTGTATTTTCATCTTCCCCTTAAAAATGTTGTGGAAGTGGGTAATCACATAGATCTCTAATGATTCTTTATAACAAAAACGTTTCTTTTGATTTTTTAGATTATGGAATTCAAATTCCTCTTTACTATGATGATTGGATCTCTCATATCCAAGAAAAATTTCCTTTAAAACATAGGGAATTTCCCCTTATCAATCGTGAAGATCTGGAAAGAGTTCATAGTAAAGACTATTTAGATATCCTCTTAGGCCAAAATCCAGAGATCATTATAGAAACGACCCATGAATTCACTAAATATTATGACAAATCTCTTCAGACTAAACCCTTCTCTCACCTTATTCAAAAGACCTTATTAGAAGCATCAGGAACGTATGAAGCATCTTTAATGGCTCTTCAGAAGGGGTTTTGTTTCTACTTAGGGGGAGGAATGCATCATTCCTACAAAGAAGAGGCTCATGGATTCTGTGTGATTCATGATGTGGTGATAGCCCTTCAAAAGCTCATAGCCCTTCAAAAAATAAAGACAGCCTGGATTATAGATACCGATGTTCATAAAGGCGATGGTACCGCTTATTTAACCTTTAAAGATGAAAATATTTTAACCTTAAGCATTCATATGGAAAAAGGTTGGCCTTTAGACAGTTACCCTTTAGATCATAAGTGCTGGACTCCTAGCACCGTAGATATTCCCATACCTCAATATGAGGAAAATTCTTATTTAAATAAACTTCAGGAAGGTCTTCAAAAGCTTCAAAAAATCAGTACCCAAAAAGGTTTTCGCAGGCCAGATATTGTCATGATTGTTTTAGGAGCTGATCCCTATGAAAAAGACACTCTTCTTTCCAGTCAACTTTTGAATCTTTCCTTTGAACAAATGTGCCAAAGACATCAAATTTTGTTAAGTTTCCTCAAAAACATCCCCCAAGCTTATGTTCTTGGAGGAGGATACGGACCACATAGCCATGAAATCTTCACAGAATTTGCCATTTCCTCAACTCCATATTGGTAAATTTATTAAACGATACAAAAGATTTCTTTGTGATATCCAACTCAACGGAGAGGTGATCACAGTGCATTGCCCTAACAGTGGCAGTATGAAGAGCTGTCTCACTCCCGGGGGAGATGTGTATGTGAGTTATCACCCAGATCCTAAAAGAAAATACCCCTATACATTAGAATTATCTGAGCAAGAAGATGGCTTAGTCTGTGTTCAAACTCACAGAGCTAATCAATTCTTTGAAAAAATATGGAATATTCCCCCCATTCAAAAGATCTTTGTGAATCCAAAGGAAGAGACTCAACTCATTAGAGAATGTACTTTTAAAGAGGGAACACGATTTGATTTTTGTATTCAAACTCAAAATACTCAGCATTGGATAGAGATCAAATCAGTTTCTTTATTTCAAGATGGGTTTTATGCATTTCCGGATGCACCTACAGTTCGGGGGCATAAGCATTTAGAGCATTTAGAAGAAGCCATTTCAAAGGGAGATAAAGCCAGTATTATTTATCTTTTGATGAGAGGTAAGGATCTTGATTTTCAATCCAATGATGATCTTTTTAGGTTTGCTACCGTCTACGATAAAAAGTATTTTGGTTTTGCGCAGAAAGCATTTGATGCTGGAGTGGGGTTTTATGTGATTTCAACAGAAATGAGCCCTTTAGGTATTGAATTTTCAGATATCATTCGTTTAAACAAGATGCCTAAAGAGTTAATATAATAATATTATAGCAAAAAATTAATAACTTGATATTTTTTATATATTTAAAATATAAATATTTTTATGAAAATAATCATCTCCTATCTCCTATCTTTGGGCTTCTTTGTAAGTGCTTTTTGTAACCTTGAGCCTGTTAATTTTGCAGCTTTTTTACCAGAAGAATTGGAAACAGAAGGAGCTTTAGATTTATTGAGTTCTATAAAAGCGATTCGTGCTGAGAAATTGATGTCTTCTCGTCAATTTGGATTTTGGGCTAAAGCTGCTGCTGATAAATTTTTTGATCAGGCTCCTACAGGAGACGCTCACTTAAATGGCACTTTAAAATTAAATCTTTTTAAAGCCAGAGAGCTTTACAATGAGTGGAAGAAAGAAAATTCAGACATATCTGCGAGTTTCTTTGGATATGCTTTATGGCATCTGATTCAAACTCTTAAAAAACCTGAATTTGGAGTTTTTCATTTAAGAAAGGTGGCGGGGCAACACTTCTATGTTCAAAATCCTGATATATGGAGTCCTGTGATCTATGGGGATAATGCTCTCAATAGAGGCTATGGTAACCTTGTTTTACAAAATACCTATCAAATGAAAACTCTCAGAGAATTCATGACTTATTACCAAACAAAACTTGCTCATATTCGTGCCGGGAATAATGACTCAAGTGTTGGATTAAACTTTGCAATGGCTCATTTTATAAGTAAACTCAATAGATCTTATGTAACCTTAGAAACTCATATGTTTCCTAAACATTGGTCTGGACGACCAACTTTTTACTTTGATCCTTTAGAAGTTGAAAATTTAGGAATGATTCTCGGTAATCTTCACTTTAAGTGGCATCATGCATATCTTCAACTTGCTGATGGAGAAGATCTCATTCAATCTTTTGAAGATCTCATAAACTCCGAAACTTTGCATACAGTTTCTCCTGAATAAAGTAGTTTCTTGTCTTTATTTTATAAGGATTCTTGATTACTGAGCGACTCCAGATAGATAAGCTTTTCTTATAAGTCTACCGCAAAGCACAGAATCCCAATAGGCCGTTGACCCATTGTCATGTCTAGCTACAATTCCGTATCTAGTTTTATCTGAGCTTATCCATGGATAGAATCCATAAAGGCCAGGACTGCTAAAAGATCCATCGCCACTAACAGGGTCACTTTCAATCCAATGTCCAAGAGAATAGGACCAACTTTCTGTTGTTGGAATTGGTGTGTAAACTGCTGTTGACGAACACGTGGTTGGATTTGTGCAAATGGGATTTGTACCTAAAAAAGAACTCATTTTTAATGATTGATCTAAAATCTTACGTAAAAAACGCGCGTATCCATTAGCTGATAACTGAACACCGCCTGCGGGTTGTGGAATATTGAATGCTATGCCAACGTCACTTCCGATAAAACTTGAAATTTCTGTTCCTAATGTTGTCGGACTTAATGCGCTTATTTCTAAATCTACAGCTGCTATTTTCTGCATGTGACCGCCACCATAATAAAACTTATTATGGTGAGTTCCATTATAGGCCGTAATATTTGAGTAACACAGACCTACCGTCGATTGACCTACACACGAAGAAAAAGTTGAGTATCCTGATGTAAAGTTAAGTCCTTTTGTTTCTGAAGCTGACAAGACACCGTTTCTTTTTTCAAGCACGTAACTTGCAAAAATCAGTTTTGAAGCGGAAGCGATTTGCAAAACTGTATTTGCATCAGGATTTGATCCGCCGACACTAGAGCCTCCGAGCGCACCAGTACTTGAGCCGATCTCCCAGTAAAAAGGCTGAATCGAAGTGCATGTTGAATTTAAATTTGCAGTTGTAGTCGCCGCAGTAATTTTGGCTGATTCGGTAGAAGTAGAAGTAGCTGGTGGAGTAGTTGGAGTTGGAGTTGGAATAGTCTTGTTATTCTTCTTGCCACATGCTGTTAGCAAAATAAGTTTAAGAGTAATGAATACAAGATAGTTTATATTCATCAATCACGAACCTTTTTTTTTGATTTTATAAAATAAAGATGAAAATTGATACCGTAGTTAGTGTCATTAATTTTTACTCATAAGGTTTTTACTGAGTTTATGTTGATTATTACTATTTTAATAAAGAGTTAAATAAAGGGAGAATAAGTAGTTTCTTTTTTATCAGCAAAAAGTAACAGAGGAATCCTTGTCAGTCAGGGTGGAGAGGAGATCAATCTGCTGAATTTGGTTTTAAAGAAACTTTACAGGGGATTCCTGCTTTTTGGAGTTGTTCTTGTATCAGGATTTCTGCAAATGCTTCTGGGGAGTAGCCTAGGCCATCTGCCACACGTTTTGCAAAATCTAAACTCACCTGACTTTTCCCAAATTCAACAGCATTCAGAAATTGGCGTGATACTTTTAGTCTTCTAGCAAGTTCTGCTTGTTTAACTTCATCACAAAAACGAATAGAGCGAACCAATTCTCCAAAGGTAGTGTTAGCAATAGTGGGTATTAAAACTTCTCTTGCTTTAAGAAGATGTGTCTTAGTAGTCATGGGGTGTTACTTCCTGTATTTCGCAAAATTTAATGGGGTGGTTCTCTGAAATCATATAAATTGCCCTCCATTGCTTGTTGAGCCTTATGAAACGTTGACCTTCGTATGTCAATGTATTTTATTTACATTCAAGAAATGTGTCAACAAAATAAATAACTTACTCGTAACTGGGTTCCCATGATAACTCTTAAAAATCTTATAAATCCTCATATTTTGCATACAGTTTCTCCTGAATAAAGTAGTTTCTTTTCATGGAAACATTCAAAAACAACCATGATCATTCTGTAATTATTGTAGGTGCAGGAATTATAGGCCTTAATATTGCTTATCTTTTAAGTTCTAAAGGAATTCCTTGTGAGGTTTTTGAGCAGCAAAGTGCTCCATTACTCGGAGCCAGTAAAGTTGCTGCAGGCATCGCTGAATTTTCTTTATGGAATAAAGAACCCAGTGAATGGATATCCCTGGCTAAAGATGCTCTTTCTCAACATGAACTTCTTCAAAAAGAACTCTGGGATTTTTGTAAGATCAATTATATTGAATGGAAACAAGGAATTAGGGTTGCTAAGACACAGGCACTCAAGGAACATTACCTTAAAAATATTCCCATACATCAAAATGAAATTCCTGATCCGTCACATCACCCAAGGTGGTTAAATCATGATGTTTTAAGAAAGAGTGAACCACTACTCCATAAAGATCAATTGGGAGGTATTTTAGAGCCTCGTATCGGTTCTGTTAATGTGCCTTTAATGGGTAAGGCTCTTTATGAAAGCGCAAAGGCTTTAGGAGCCTCTTTTCACTTTAATTCACCCGTTGAAAAATATATCTCAAACCAAGGAATGATTCAGGGTGTTATGGCACAGGGTCAGTTTTACCCGGCTTCTCAGGTGATTATTGCAGCAGGATTAGGAACAAGAGATCTTGATCCCCTCTATCCATTATTCAGCATTAAGGGGCAGGTTATTTCATTAGAAGTAGAGAAACCTCTTATAGATCATGTTGTTTTTGCTCCTAATATCTACTTACTTCCTAGAAAACAATCAGATCATAATAGCATTATTATAGGATCAACATCTGAAAGAAATGAAACACCAGGATTTACTTTGAGTGGAGGTGTTTCATTACTGACAAGAGCGTTAGTACTTCTTCCCAGTATTAGAAATATCACCTGGGATAAAATAGAAGGTTGGCATGGATTTAGACCGAGAACTCCCCATAGGGTTCCTTATATTGAAGAACATCCATCACTCAAAAATCTTTATATTGCCGCAGGGCACGGTTCTCGAGGGATCCTTTTAGGGCCCATTACAGCTCAGAAGATTTTAAGCTTAATCATAAAATAACTAGGCAATTTTTTCTCAGAAAGAGGTTCACTTTTTGAAGTAACATTCAAAGATGAGCGGATTTTTAATCAGAGTGTTGATTTATCTTTTAACAAGTTGTTTTAAAGTAGCTCCAGTCCAGCTACCTGCCTTAAAATCAGAAGCTTTTGCGCCCATTCCCTTTACTCATTCTCAGCCTATTGATCTCGGAGACTCTCGATGCACTTATGGGGGAGTTCTTTTTGAAACTTGGACAGAGCAAGGTAAATTAGATGCTGTTTATACAGAGGGACAAGATACTGACTATTCCGAAAAAGTCGGTTGTCTCACTGTCCCTACTGGGAATACAACCATAGTCACTAAACCCGGAGACTTTAAAGTCGTTGCTACAGATGTTGCCGTGGGAGATACAGACTGTCCTCAAGGAGGTAAAAGATATGAATCTTTTGTCGATGTGGATGGAAACAATACTTACGATAGTAAGGTAGATACCAATTATAACGCTAAGAAGATCTGTAATGGACTGAATGGTTCTGCTTCTTTATCTGGAGCTAATGGAGTGATTATCACCACCACTTTAGCCACAGGGAACACTCAATGCCCCACAGGTGGCACAAAACTTGAATCATTCACTGATCTCAATGCTAATGGAACTTATGAATCAGGAGTGGATAGTTTCTACAATGTTAAATACACCTGTAATGGATCCAATAGTGTTACCATAACATCCACCATAGCTTCCGGAGATGCCACTTGTCCCAGTGGTGGAACACAGATCAATACATTCACAGATATCAATAATAATGGGACTTATGAAGCTACCATTGATAAGAATAGTAACACTTACAAAGTCTGTAATGGACAGAAAGCTTTAGTATTATCTACAACTCTTGCATCGGGAGATACCACTTGTCCTGCCGGAGGAATACAACTGACCACCTGTATTGATAGTAATGGTGATTCTAACTGTACCTCAGGACCAGATCTTAACTACACAGCACAGAAGATCTGTAATGGCCCAGGAGCAGGATTTTTAGTCACAACAGAGAATGCAGGATCGAATTGTAAAGCTGGAGGCTATCGATTAGATAGATTTCAAGATAACAACAATAACGCTGTTTATGATGTAGGAACGGATACAGGTTATACTAGCACTTACATTTGTAATGGAATCAATTGGTTATCGAAAAGCACCTCTTTTACATCAGGTAACGGAACAGCAGGAGATAATACAGCGTGTCCCGTGGGGGGAGTCAGATTTGAATTTGGATATGATCATGTGAATGCCAGTAATGGAGCTTACTTTGTAGGAACAGATGGAGTCTTAGATACCGTAGAAGTTGTATCAGGATCTACAGCTTATTCTTGTAATGGATCCAATGGTGTTGCAGGCCCTTTAATTTCCACTTTTCAAAATGACAGTGA
This sequence comes from Silvanigrellaceae bacterium, assembly GCA_947457515.1. Lineage (GTDB taxonomy): Bacteria > Bdellovibrionota_B > Oligoflexia > Silvanigrellales > CANGWC01 > CANGWC01. Next base: position 25,180 of record CANGWC010000007.1, on the reverse strand, counting down.
AGGCACCAAAGCAAGATTCTATTGGAAAATTATCACAGGAGATGGAGCAGTACCTACGATTAAGTTAGCATACAGCTCTACCAAAGCAGGGATCCAAGCCTGGAACTGTGAGAACTCTTTAGCAGGTGTCACAGTGGTCACAGACTTTAGCAGTTGTACAGATACGACTTATAGGACAGCTTCCAGCGGAGCATTTAATTCTGATTCTAAATGTGGATTTGATATCACTGCAGCTCCCTTTAGTATGGCTGCATGGGATTATCGATACTTTAAGCTTTGTGCTCAAAATAGCACCAGTCCTAATAGTCAAACTCTGACAAGTTTTAGAGTGGCAGGAAATGTTCCCAGTGGAATGGTCATGGTCCATTCCGATGATTGGCCAGTGCATGAGTTTGCCAATACAACGGTTGTTCCTTTTACGTATGCTATTGATAAATGGGAAGCTTATATGAGCAGTGGCTCTATAACTAATGGAACACCGGGAGGATGCACATCTACTAGTTGTATTTCCACTAGTACAGCAACTTTAAGCAGTGCTACTGGACAAACTCCAGTCATTAACATTGATTGGTATGCGGCTCGTAAAGGTTGTGCTAATAGAACAGCGGCAGGGTATACAGCAGCAGGAGTTCCTAGATCAATTCATATGACAACTGAAATGGAACATTTTGTGGCTAATTATGGAACTCCTGATCAAAGTTATAGTGGTATAGGCGCTCAGGTCACCGGTTGGAAAAACAATGATTATATTGGTCCTGGATATGGCGGATGTAATGTTGATTTGGCTCATAATTATGGTGATGTGACTTATAATGGAAACGAATTCTTTCTCACAGGAAATGTAGGAACAAAAAACTGTATTTCTCGTTACGGATCAAGAGATCTTATTGGTAATTATGCAGAACTTTTTGATGGTTATTACGAAAATATGACAAATAACACCACTCGCCAAAAGTCTATTTATTGGGGAACAGCAAATAGATCACCTACGGTTATCAGTGATGCTAATTTAGGTTATGCAGTCCCGGTATCGGTAACGAGCTATTATTATGTTTTAGATTGGGATTATCAAAATCTTCTTCCTAAAACCTATCTAGTGCCAACTATGGGTACGCCTGTGCCTGAGTTTTTCTTGGATCTGATTTATTTAGATTCAACAACTACACCTAGCATTGTTTACACCGGAGTTAACTATCACTTTGGTGCAAATAACGGACGATTTGAGAAAAGTTGGTGGGCGATAACAACTTCTTCGACGGGCATGTCTGCTCGATGTGCTATCTTAAGTCCATGATCCAATCATAATATCAAAGGGATAGTATTTTAATCAAACATCCCAATGAAAAATACATCACATGAGAATATCTTCTTGTAGGATAAACCCATTGAGAGTCTTCTTGCTTCCATCCTAAATGAGTTAAAACGCTTTTTGTAAGAGGTGTTTTAAGACTTAAAGGGAGATTCAAAGAGATCCTTTCTTTTAAAATATAAAGAGTGATCAGTTGAGAAGGATCTTCCTTTAAAAGATATGTTTTTTGAAGAGGAAGAAGAGAACTGAGTTCTCCTTGAAGAGAAACAAAACGGGGCAGAACAGAATGAAGAGAAACAAAATCTGAAATTCCCACTTCATCTAAAACCAGTAAACCATAGTTTTTGAAAGCATTTTGAACTTGATCGAGAAAAGGTGTGGGGGCTTCACAGAAGATGTTATGAGAAAAATGTTCCTTAAAGAAAGTATGAATTAAAGGCTTTAAATGAATTGGTGCATTTAAAGGTAAGAGAACACTTATTGTGACATAACCAAGATGTGCTTGGTAATGAAGAGGAATAGAATAAGGGCATAGCTCTTTTTCTAGAGGGATCAGAGTGTTTTGGAGTTTAGATTCACCTATACCTATAGTATCAATACAGATTTCTTCAAACTCTTTAAGGTCAGAAGCAGATGTGATTTTAGGAACAACACTCTCATTCCACATGGGTTCTAATTCACTGGGGACTCCAGGAAGAGCACATAAAGTCACACTTGGAGATGACATCCAAATCCCTAGAGCAGTGCCTTTAGGGTTAGGTATGGTTTCTGAGGATTGGGGCAGATAAGCCTGTTTACGATTCACTTCAGGAATATCAGTCACGCCTCTTCTTTGGAAGACTTTACAGCAGTGAGTCCAAGCTTCTTCATTGAATTCAAGGGGTACTTTAAAGAAATCAGCAATGACAGAAGAAGTGTGATCATCGGAAGTCGGTCCTAATCCGCCTGTCATAATAATGAGTTCTGAAATCGCACTGTATTGAGTGATTCTTTCTAAAAGAAGAGAAGGATTATCAGGACAAATAGAAGCTTCAACGACTGTATGCCCTAAAGAGTGAAGAGATGAAGCTATGAATTTGAGATGACTATCTCTTGTTTTTCCTTTAAGGAGTTCATCCCCTGAGAGAATCAGAGAGCATTTCATAAGGGGAGCTGAGTGTTTTTAATGTTGAGATCGAGAATGATTTTTTTGAAGACTGAATTAAAAGAATCTTCTCCGGAAAGAACTGTATGGGCTTTATATTTAAAAGGTTCAATAAAACGATTATGCATGGGAAGAGTTGTTTTATAGAATTGAGATGTGGAAAAATCTAAAGATCTGCCTCTTTCTTCTATGTCTCTTTTTTGTCTTCGGACAAGTCTTGTTTCTGCGGGGACATCTATAAAATACGTATGATCAAATTGATTAAGGCAGCCTCTATGAGAAAAAATCAATAAACCATCTACAAGTATCAAAGGTCTGGGGTATATCATTTGAAACTTATCTGTACGTCTATGGGTGATGAAATCATAGACAGGAGATCTGACAAGTCTTCCTTTTTTAAGAAGCGACAGATGAAAAGCCAACAGATCAAGATCAAGGCTATGGGGATGATCGTAATTTCTATCGGAAATAGGAATAGGATCAAGATTTTTATAATAGTTATCTTGAGAAATGTAAGTGATATCCTCAGGATCTAAAATAGAAGAAAGCTTTTGGCAAAAGAAGGTTTTACCACTAGCCGATCCTCCACAGACCCCTATAATAATAGGTTTTAACGATTTCATTAAAATAGTTATCCCATCTTCTGTAAATGGAGTCTAGTGAAATTTGCACTTAGGCTCATTAACCCCTATATCAAATTCATGAAACAAATATTTTTATTATCGTTTTTCAGTTACGTTATGCTGAATGCTAGCCCTCTACAAACCCATGTAGATGTAGGAATTACAGGGGATTATATCCCTAATGACGCTAAAACACATGATCGGTATCAAGCATGGTCATTTCCTTTAAATGTCGATTTTAAGATCTTTGGGTCTCCAGGACTTTCTTTTAATTTAGGTCTGTCTTTTAATAAAACAACAGTTCCTTACATAGGCAAAAACCTAGGGAATTTAGGGGATACCCCGGATGTGCCTTTTGTTCAGTGGAATGCATCTCCTATCTACCCTTATGTGAGCAAAGCATTTGTAGAATATGATGCAACTTATGGTTTATTTCGTGTGGGAAGAAGAGAGGTTCATTGGGGATTAGGAATTTGGAGAAATTCATCAGATCCTTTCCGGGTGGCTTCGACTTTAGATGGTCTTGAATGGAATCTACAGTTTTCGTCGCTAGTATTCACTGCATCATTAGATAAGTGGTGGGAAGGTGACCTAAATAACCATAAAGATGATTTTGATGGTTACACATTACAAGTGACGACTTTAGACGAAGAAGCTTTATCTAAAGGTTTCACCAAAAAAGTAGGTTTATCTGTTTCTATTCTTGAACAAATGAGCACAACAACAGAACTTAATTTAGTAGATTTCTTTGCAAAAATTTATGTTCAATCTTTTTACTCAGGATTTGAAATTCTACTCCCTACAAAAAGCAGATCTCGTTCTCCTCAATATGCTCAATTGGGAGGACAAGAAGCTTGTATTAACAGTGATTTGACCTGTGATAATCAAAATTTTGATGGTTATGCTTTCTTATGGGAAGGTAAATACACTTTTGGATCAGAAAGTTTGGTATGGATGAAGTCTCAGGCACTTCTCTCCACTGCAGAAAGACCTGAATCTCACATGATTGGCCTTAAAACAGGATTATCCACAGGTTCAAATTCCGGGCAATCAATCCATAGTCTTCCCCTACATCCAGCTATATCTCCAGGTCTTTTGATGTTTAATACTTATCGTGTACCTGATAACAATCTTCCAGGACCGCTGGTTCAGAATGCTTTCTTTGTAGAAGGCGCTTATGGTTACCATATGCCTCAATGGGGAACTTTTGAGCCATCACTTCTTTGGGCTAAAACAAACGATTCTTCCCAAAATAATTTAGGAATTGAAGCTGATCTTAAGTATACCTATACGGATATAAAGGGAGTTCAGGGAGGGATCTTAGGTGCCGTATGGTTATCTGGAGATGCTTTTGGAGAAACACGGGAAAAAACATGTTTAGGACTTCGAGTATTCGCAAAAACATCTTTTTAATATTTTATTTAATGAAGTGTTATCCAGATCCTCTCTTTATTTATTCAGAATCTGATGTAGAAATTTCACAATATCAAGACAACAATCATATAGAATATGAATTACCTATAAAGAGTATCAGTTCTATTAAACCTATTTTTTGGGATGGGGAAGAGGAACCCTTAGTTCCTTATAAAAAAATAGAATATCTTGATTTATCTTATAGAAATATCAAAACATTAGATTTCTTAGATGATTATCCACAACTCATTGAATTAGATCTTTCTCATAATAAACTCAATAAATTATCCTCAATTCGTTCACTTAAAAATCTCAGAAAACTCAATTTAAGTTATAATCATCTGGTTTCAGTTTGCGAGCTCAATTATTTGGCTCATTTAGAATATCTAGATCTTTCTCATAATCCTGATTTGCAAAATACAGAATGTTTGGCAAAATTAAAGCGATTAGAGGATTCATCAAATGATAAAGCATTATTTTTAGAAGAAACATCGTGTTCTTTTAATCCTAATTTTTGTCATTCACAAAAAGAATAAAAGATGATGTATAAGATATTTTTAACCATATTACTAAGCTTTATTCCCAGTAGTTTTGTATTAGCTGATGAAACTTTAAGTCTTGATGAAGGTTATCGAATTAATTTATCCTCTAAAATTGATGATGAAGAAGAAGTAGAATTAGACGATGTAAAACTCATTCAAACTCTAGTGCTGGTAGGTGTTTTTATCATTATAACAACTGGAGTGATTCGGAAAGTTTATTTTGGAGATAAATCTAAAGACCCTTATTATAAAGAAAAATTAGAGAATATTTATTCAGCATATCAAGTTTTATCAAAAAGATTAGAGGGAAATCTAGTAAGTCAACAAACACCGGAAAAGATAAAAGCGGAATTTTTAAATATAACTCATCAGATTAATAGTATTTCAGAGCGATTAATTAATATTTTAAATGCCCTTATGCTAAGAAGTACTCTTAAAACCCTATCAATTGACATTAGGACGTCTATTTTAAAAATAAAAGAATCAAATATTTATCTGACAGAAATAAAACCAGGTCTCATTCAAAGTAGACAAAGAAAAAGTAGAGAAGTTCAGGAATTGATAGATTCGATGCTTAAAGGTTTGAATGATTATATTCAGCTAGTTAAAAGGGTTGCGTACCAAGAAAGTAACTAGCTTTAGAAAACACAGTTTCCAGGTGTTCGTGGGAAAGGGATAGCGTCTCTTACATTGATAACACCTGTTATCCATGAGATCAGTCTTTCAAGACCTAATCCAAAACCACTATGAGGACATGTTCCAAATCTTCGGGTATCTAAATACCATTGAAATTTATCAATAGGAATATGTTTATCTATCATTTGCTTCTCTAGAATATCTAAACGATGCTCTCTTTGACTACCTCCAATCAGCTCTCCCATCCCAGGTACAAGAATATCCATAGCTGCAACTGTTTTGTCATCATCATTCACATACATATAGAAAGCTTTAAGTGATTTAGGATAATTTTCGATAATAAGTGGTCCATTATAAACTTTTTCACAGAGGTAACGTTCATGTTCTGTTTGAAGATCATCTCCCCAAGAGATTTGTTTTTCAAAAGAGACTTTGCTTTTTTGAACAAGCTCTACAGCATCAGTGTAAGAAATCAGACTGTGGGGGGTAGATAAAAACTTTTCTAATGAATCTAAAGGAGGATGAATATCAAATTTTTGAAGACATTCTAATTCATCGCTATGATTTGTCAGAATTTTTTTTACAACAAATTTGAGAAGATCAAGAGCTAAGGTTTGGTTTTGTCTGAGATCCGCAAAGGCCATTTCTGGTTCAATCATCCAAAATTCAGAAAGATGACGAGTGGTATGGGAGTTTTCTGCTCTAAAAGTAGGCCCAAATGTATAAACTTTCCCAAGACCCATAGCTAAAAGTTCTGCTTCTAATTGACCTGTCACACAAAGGAGAGAAGGTTCTTTAAAAAAGTCTTGAGAAAAATCTTTTTCTCCTGGATCAAGAGTTGTCACTCTAAAAGGAGAACTTCCTCCTTCTCCATCATTTGTGGTTAAAATAGGTGTATTCACATAGAAAAAATTTTGAAGATTAAAAAACTCATGAATGGCATAACAAATATGAGATCTGAGTCGAAAAATACTAGAAAAAGTAGATGTTCTTGGTCTGAGATGAGCAATTTCTCGAAGATATTCATAAGTCATGTTTTTCTTCTGGAGGGGGTAAGCATCCCCCTGAGAAGAGCCTAGAAGCTCCCAGGAGTGACAAGAAACTTCAAAAGGCTGCAAAGGTTTAGGGCTTGGGATCAATTCCCCATTCACTTTAATACAATCTCCTGTTAGAAATGTACCTTGAGGTGGAGATATTACGATTTGCAAATCTTTAGAACACGACCCATCATACAATTGAATAAATCCAACGTTTTTAGATTGTCTGTAGGTCCTGACCCAACCATTCAAAGTGATAGGACCTAAGGGAATTTCTCCTTTAATTATTTTATGAATAGTCATAGATTCGAACTTTCTTCTTTATGGAAACCCCAAGGGGATCAAATACAGGCAATCCAAAAGCTTAAAGAGGGATTAGATCAAGGTCTAGCTCATCAGGTGCTTTTAGGAGTTACCGGTTCAGGTAAAACTTTTACTATTGCTAATATCATTGAAGAGTGCCAACGGCCAGCACTTGTCGTAGCTCCCAATAAAACTTTAGCCGCACAACTCTTTCAAGAATTTCGAGAATTCTTTCCTAAGAATCCTGTAGAATATTTCATCAGTTATTATGATTATTATCAGCCAGAAGTTTATTTGCCTTCTTCAGATACTTTTATTGCTAAAGCATCAACGATTAATCAAGACATAGATATTATGCGGCATAGTACAACGCAGTCTTTAACAGAAAGAAAAGATGTCATCATCATTTCTTCTGTCAGTTGTCTTTATGGTTTAGGAGATCCTAAAGCGTATCATCGCTCTGTGATTAACCTAAAAATAGGTCAAGATTTAGGAAGAGATGAATTCTTAAAAAAACTTTTAGAGGTTAACTATAAAAGAAATGACATTTCTTTAGAAAGAGGAATCTTTAGGGTTCGAGGAGATACGGTAGAGGTGGTTCCTGCTTCTGAAAGAGAACGTTCTTTTAGAATTGAATTTTGTGGGAATACCATAGAAGCCTTATATCTTATGGATAATCTGCTTTTAAAGAAGATAGAATCATTAAAACAATGTTTTATTTATCCTTGCAGTCATTATGTAACAGATCCTGAAACACTCAGTGATATTATGACTGAAATTTATAAAGATATGGTTCTAGAAGTTGAAATCTTTAAACATCAAGGCAAATGGACAGAGGCGGAAAGATTAGAGAGAAGAACCTTGCATGATTTAGAGATGATGAGAGAGATAGGGTTTTGTCAAGGGGTCGAAAATTATTCTCGATATCTCGATGGCAGAGTTTCAGGAGAGCCTCCACCAACTCTTTTAGATTATCTTCCCAAAAATGCCTTAATTGTCATAGACGAAAGTCATATTACATTTCCTCAAATCAGTGGCATGTATAGAGGAGATCGTGCTCGTAAAGAAAACTTAGTGAATTTTGGATTTCGTTTGAATGCAGCTCTTGATAATAGACCCTTAAATTTTGAGGAATTTATGTCTCGATGTGGACAGATCATTTCTGTTTCTGCGACTCCCGGTGATTTTGAAATGCGAGAAGCAAAAGGTGCTATTGTTGAACAAGTGATTCGTCCAACTGGATTAGAAGATCCTGAAATTATTGTTAAAAAAGCAGATGGTCAAATTCAAGATGTGATGGAAGAAATTAAGAACTGCGAAGCTAAAGGTTTCAGATCTTTAATTGTGACTCTCACTAAAAAAATGTCTGAAGAAATCTCATTATTTATGAAAGAAAAAGGCATTAAAGCTCGATATCTTCACTCCGATATTGATAGTATAGAAAGAGTAGAGATTCTCAGAGATCTTCGCAGAGGAGAATATTCCACTCTAGTAGGAATTAATCTTTTAAGAGAAGGACTAGATCTCCCTGAAGTTGCTTTAGTTGCTATATTAGATGCAGATAAAGAAGGCTTCTTAAGAAGTACAAGAAGTCTGATTCAAATCGTAGGAAGAGCTGCAAGAAATCATCAAAGTCGAGTGATTCTTTACGGAGATAAGATCACTCCCAGTATGAAACAATGTATGGATGAGACCCAACGAAGAAGAGTCATACAAAAAGAATATAACACTCTCCATAACATCACTCCTACAACCATTTCTAAAGCTATCCCACCAGAATTAAAAAGCCTGTATTCTTTAGAAAGCCCCGTAGGAGAAAAAGATATTCATTGGGCATTAGTTGGTATTGGAGATATCACTCTTTTTAGAGATGAAGACAAACTTTCTTCTATTCTTGAGAAAATGTCTTCTGATATGAAAGAAGCTGCTCAAAGAATGGAGTTTGAAAAAGCTTCTTTACTGAGAGACAAAATCAAAGTGATCCGTAGACATGCACTCCTCCTCATCAAAACATCCATCTAGAAATCTTAAAGTTGTTTTAAGTTTTAATGGGAAAGACTTCCATGGGACACAGACCCAAAAACACTCATCTCCCACGGTATTAGATACTTTTAAGAAAGCTTGGGAAATCTTAACGTCAGGAGAAATCATTGAGCCTTGTGGCTGTAGTCGGTTAGATGCAGGTGTTCATGCTTTAGGTTACATTGTTAACTTTAAAACACAGACTTCTTTAGAATTAGAAAGAATTTTTGCAAGTCTTAATGGTATATTTCGATCATTATTTAAAGTGACATTAATTATCTATCGTATTGAAGAAACTCATGAAGGGTTTCATGCTCGGTATGATGCTCTTTATAAATATTATCGATATGAAATTTGGACGGGAAGTCATGTCTTACATCACTTACTGGGAAGAGTTTGGGAACAAAGAGGTTATCAAGAGATTTGGAATCAACCTGATTCTTTAGAAAAATTAAGAAATATTCTACATAAATATCAAGGAGATCATAATTTTTCTGCTTTCAGAGCAAAGGACTGTAATGCATTTAATCCTTTTAAAACTATAGATCAGATCTTTTTAACAGAGGATCCAGAATATCCTGAACACAAAATCATACACATTTATGGCAAAAGTTTTTTAAAGCAGATGATCCGTAATATGGTGGGTACAGCTGTAGATGTTTTTTTAGGTAAACTGCCTGAGGATACCCTTGAACAAGCTTTTATTCATGGGGATAGAACAAAGACAGGTACTTGTGCTCCAGGCAAAGGGTTAACCCTAGTTAAAGTAGGATATTAGACAGCAGGGCGAGGTCTTTCTAATGTCAGTGCTTTATTGACTGCATTTTGGATTTCCGTCATATCAAAAGGTTTTTTAACGTAATCATCACAACCCACGTGATAACCTTTTTCCACATCTTTATCTGCGATATTCCCTGAAATAAAAATGACAGGAACCTCTTTTAAGGTGGGATGATTCTTTAATAAAAGACAAAGATCATAACCACTAACCCAAGGTAAATTGATATCTAAAAGAACGACATCAATTTCAATATTAGAAATCATATGAGAGAATTCCATGGCATCTTTAGCAGATAAAACTCGAAAATTTTCCTTTTCAAAAATTCTTTTCACAACCTGACAGATCATTTTTTCATCATCAACCACAAGAAGTGTTTTGAATTTAGGAAGATCATGAATTTTTTTATACTCTAAAATACTCACGACTTTAGACTTCTTCATAGCTTTTTTATTAAGTTCTACAACCTTTTTAGTGAGGTTAGTATCATCGAAATCACGTTTGCTCATAGTATTAATTTTTTCATGGTATAAAAAAATTTTAGGACATCCTTAAGATTGAGGATAGAGGTATCATTAAATTGACTCATCAATATTTCTACCTATAATGGGGTGTAAATAGATTATCGGAGTAATTAATGATAGAAGTTAGCGGTCTAACAAAGCTTTATGGAGAAAGAAAAGTTCTTCATGGGATATCATTTTCTGTAGGTGTAGGTAGAGTTTGTGGATTACTTGGTCCTAATGGTTCAGGTAAATCAACAACTATGGATATTTTATCCGGCTTACTGGGTCCAAGTGATGGATCCGTTAAAGTTTGCGGCTTAGATGTGGTCACTCAACCACAAGAAGTCAAAGCTAAAGTGGGATATCTTCCAGATAACCCTCCACTGCACTTAGAAATGAAAGTCAGTGATTTTATTTCCTATGTTTCTAAAATTAGAGGTGTTCCTAAATCCAAGCAAAAATCTTATGTCGAAAAAGTCATAGAAGATTGTGATGTTAAAGATGTTGCACATCGTATTATTGGTAACTTATCCAAAGGTTATCGACAAAGGGTTGCCTTATGTTCAGCATTAGTTCATCAACCATCAGTCTTAATCTTGGATGAACCTACAGAGGGTTTAGATCCTAATCAAATTTTACTGATTCGTAATCTGATTAAGAAACTCTCTCAGGATAGAACTGTGATTATGAGTTCACATATTCTTTCAGAAGTTCAAGCAACTTGTGAAGATGTGATTATCATTAATCAAGGACATATTGCAGCAACCACATCACTTTCTTTGGATGCTAAACCTGCATATTGTCTTTCTGTTGTGGGAGATGTGACTTCTGCTTTAGGTTGGGTGAAATCTCAATCATACATCACAGAAGCTACAGTTCATGAAGATAAAGTTCGCTTCACGTTTAAAGATGAAGATCAAAAGAATCTCAAATCTCATCTTGTTGAATTAAATAAAAAAGCTATAGAGTCAGGAATATCTGTTTATGGCTTAGAAGAACACAAGACTGGTCTAGAATCTCTATTCTTTGATGTGATTAAGAAACAGCCCGTCATCGGAGGTCAAGAATGAAAGCAATATTAGCCATAGCTGAAAGAGACTTTAAAGGTTTTTTTGGGACACCTGTGGGATGGATAGCATCATGTATTATCTTTCTTGTAGCTGGATTACTTTTCTTTATCGTGACAAGTCAACTCTTAGCCAGAGGGCAAGCAGTAGACCCAGCAAGCGAAATCCTCAGTAATCTTGTAGGATTTTTGAATTATATTAACATTTTTATTATTCCTATTTTCACTATGAAAGTTATTACAGAAGAATTAGCTTCTGGTACATACAGACTTCAAGCTTCAGCTCCCATCACAACTTGGGAGATTATGATCGGAAAGTTTTCTGCAATTACAGGGTATTTCCTTGTTATCACATGCTGTATGCTTATTTATCCTCTATTTGTATTTGTTTTTTCCACTCCAGATCTTAAAGTGATAGCTGCAGGATGGTTAGCCATGCTTTTAAACTCTGCTGCAATCATTTCCATTAGTATGTTTATTGCATCTCTTTCTAAGAATGCGGTTATCAGTTATTTAGGTTCCGTATTCTTTATTATTCTTTTCCTATTTTCTGCCTATATTACAGGGATGCCAGAATGGTATTCCAAGAGTGTGAACCTATTAGAATTAGGTAATGAAATGACTCGAGGGATTGTTAAAACGGGAAGTTTAATGATCTATGTTTCTATATGCGGAATATTTCTCTTTCTAAGTCGTATGATCTTAGAAAGTAAACGTTGGAGGGTATAATGAAAAAATACAAACTTGAGATATCTATTGGGTGTATTCTAGGCGGCTTAATTGCTCTTTTAATGTGGCAATCTTTGGCTGCAAAACATCCTTTTGCTCCTTATATTGTTGTGTTCTTTTTTGCATCAACACTCTTTTCAATTCTATTTCCTAAAAAAGGAGATAAGCTTTCTGAAGATAAAGAAAAATTTGCACCTAAGTATTTTGCGCAGATTGTGCTTTCTAGCATTATAGGAATTGGAGTCATTGTTTCTATCACTGTTGTTTTAAATAGACCAAGATTTTCCACAACCTTTGATTTGACTCAAAGGAAAGTGAACTCTCTGAGTGAAGAAACAGAAAAATACCTAGATTCTTTAGACAAAGAAGTCGAAATTTATTGTATTGATTCTTCTGATCCCCGGGAAAGATACTGTGAACAAAACTCTCATTTACGTCAGTTATATACAGAGAGAAGTTCCAAAATAAAATCAACACAAGTTGACTTTAGGAATGTTCCTTTACTCCAAAAAATCAAACCTACAGGTTATTCAAGACTCATTATTTTATCAGAAGATAACAGGAATGAAATCTCAGGAAAGGTAACAGAAAGTCGATTAACTAACGGAATCATTGGACTCATTAAATCTAAAAAAGCCGTTTATTTCCTTGGCGGAAGTGGTGAACCAACCATCACAGGAGAATCTGAAAAAACATATGCAGGTATTGCTGATGTTCTTCGTAATCGAGCCTATGATCCTAAAGAACACGCTGTGTCTGCCGGGGCCTTACCCGTTGATGCTCAGCTTGTTATCGGGGGATCAACTCAAGTTGCCTACAATAGTGTGACTGAAAAATCTTTGAGAAAGCTTCTTGCGAGAGGTGGAAAACTCATCCTTACAGTGAATCCCTATCGTCCTTTAGGCTTAACAAGTCTCCTTTCTGATATTGGTATCCAATTAGATAATAATGTTCTTTTAGGAAACCAGGGAGCCACTGAACTCGGTAAACAACTGATGCAATTAGCTCCTATGAGACCGCCTGTTGTGATTGGTGAATTTAATAAAGAATCACCAATGAGTGCGGCATTCCGCCCTCAAGACATTGCTCTTGCGGATGGGGCTAGGTCTATCACCATATTAGCTGATAATCCTCATAAAGATGTCTTGAAACAGACAGTCATCATGAGTGCATTTCATGCAGGTCCTGTCACTTTATCGGAAGACCAAAGACGTAAACTTCCTCTAGAGGGTCCTTTAAATTTAAAGTTTAATCCCCATTTTGATACTCAAAAAACATACCCAGTAGGCGTACATGTTGTGATAGATAAACCCAGTTATCTCGATCCTGAGTCAAAAGGTGATGATAAATTCCCTGGAGAAGTTGTTCTATTAGGATTTGAAGTTGCAGGTGTTTATGAAAGAGCCGCACCAGCTAATGCTCAAATTCTTCCATTAGCCGTAGCGCAGATGTATCAAGATAAGGAACTCATCAGTATTCCTAATAAAGATTTTGATCCAAAGCCTTTTGATATTCAAAAGAATCCCGCAGGATGGCTTCTATTATTCACAGGAATCCTTCCTATTTTAACAGCACTTATGGGCTTTTACATTTGGATGAGGAGACGTACAGCATGAAATTTTGGGCTAAAATTCTTTTAAGCCTAGCTGTAATTGGTATAGCTATAGGTAGCTATTATATAGATGAATTCTATACAAAAAAAGAACAAGAAACCAAACGAGTTCAAGGTATCGCCTTAGACTTTACCTCAGAAAAAGTTTTAGAAATTCATCTTAAAACATTAGCTGAATCTTTTGTGTTTCAACGTAAAGATGCTGCGTCGGAATGGACAATTGTTAAACCCACTCCTAACATAAGACCTGCTCAAGATGCTGTTAACTCTATTCTAGAACATCTTAAGACACTCTCCATCGATCAAAGGATTTCTGAAGAGAAGAATACCAAATCTGAAGAAGATAAATATGGTCTTAAAAATCCTAGGATCGTAGTTTCCTTAAAAACAGATGATAAATCTGAAATCGGTCTCTACTTAGGTAACGAATTGGGGATAGGAACTGGATCTGTTTATGCTCAATCCAGTCAATCCTCTGATCTTCTAGTTCTTCCTGCGTCAGCATTCAAAAACCTCCAAAAAAACTTTGCTGAGATTCGTACAAAAATGCCTGGAGATTTCAATATTTCCGATGTTCAAAAAATTATTATCAAGCATGGAGAAAGATTTGTTTTAGAAAAACTCGAAGGGGTTTGGAACATCACCCAACCTAAAAAACTTTTAGCAGATGCTAACAATATCGCTATTTTGATAGATCGATATAGTCGGGGCAAAGTCGGTAAAGTCATTGAAAAAGAAAACCAAACCTTACCGTTTCTTAAAAGTTTAGGAATTCAGAATCAACCTGAAGGTGAAGTGCAAATATTTGGAGAAAAAGATAAACTTCTTCAAACGTTTTCTATGGGTAAAACACCCAATAATATGTACATCACTATGAAGGACGGTGGTTTAGGTGAAATACCTTTGAGCAGTTGGTCTGAATTTAATCCTGATTTATTCTTCCTCAGAGATAAAAAAATTCTTCAACCTTTCCCCGTTGAAGATATTGCTTTTATCCAAACTGATTCTAAACGCAGATTCCGTAGAGAAAATGCTGATTGGTACTTTGTTTCTCAAGCTGATGCTTCTAAAGAAACCAAAACACCAGAGTCTAAAGTTTCAGATAGAGACGCTGTGCAGTTCTTTGCAGATTGGGAATACCTTCTTGCAGAAGAGATCATTGATAACCCTAAACTTCTTCCTATCTATGGTTTAGATAAGCCTCAAAATTCATTTACATTTGAATTTAAATCTCCTGAGAAGAACAAGCCTCTTAAAGTGCTTATCGGGAAGAAGACTCCTTCTTCTGATAAAAGCATTTATATAAGACTTGCTGGATATCCTCAGGTTTATAAAGTGGATGCTAAATGGTTAGATGCATTCTCTCGTATGAATGGTACTGGTGGTTTAGCGGATGAAAAAGCACCCAAAGATCTGACTAAATAGTTCTTTTAAATTTATTTTAAAATATTATGTTTTTCTAAAAGAGATTTAAGAAGTGTATTTTCTTTGAGTATCGAAAACTGTTCGGCTGATAATATTTTTTTAAAATATGAGATTGTGATCCCTAGAGATACTAATTGTCTTTCGAATGGCATGAATTGAAGTGCTTGTTCAAATTCAAAAAAGATCAAATCATAAATATTGGTTAATATATTATTAACTTTTTCAAACTCTTTAGCATTTAAAAGACTTAAAAAATGTTCTTTGAGATGCGGATATCTTCTAAAGACATTTGTTATATCTAGAGGAGGAGAAAGCTCTGCAATGCTTTTTGAAGAATCTGTATAAAATGTTTCAAACAGATCTGTAAAAAATACACCTAAAGATTCAAAAAATATTCTCTTTTTTTCATTAGGGAAACGCTCATCAAGATCTTGTATTAAAGCAATAGCATCAAGATCAGCTTTTAGAGTTTCAAGGTTGAAGGTTGTTCTAGAGAGATCAATTTCTTCAGAATGATAGAGTTCCATTACTTTTTGGATCTTACGATTTAATTTTTTGATTTGTTCAAAATTATCGATAATAGTCTGCAAAAAGTCTTCTCTAACCTTTTGGGATAATACTTTCTCTTCAAGAGGAGAGTCCTTAGACATAGAGTCCCATAACAATGTGTTCATATTAAAGGTCAAAGTATGAGCTGTATCTGTAATGTGAGGTAAGGACTCTAAAATCAATCTTGTAGTATAAGATGAATGATGAGGATGAGTGAAGGGTAGAAAAGATTCTATGGCCATCAAAGAAAAGCGATTATAGAAAAGTTTCATTTGTTCAGAATCTATAGTTATATTCCCTTCAGGATTACGAAATACTACAGGAACATACATAAGTAGCTCAATATAAATTTGATTATAGTGTTTTTCATCAAATAATTTACAAGTGAATCTTTGCAAAGAACCGCGAAAACCCGTATCGACTAAAACGAAGCGATCTCCTTTCTCTAGATTTGCTTCATTTAATCCATATTGACTGAGATATTTTGAGTAAATATCTTTAGGAAAATGCACGTAATTCATTCCAGACATTTCTCTGGAAAAATTAATAAGATGAATCTTATGATTCCCTTTAAACAAAAGATGAGATAAATATTTAAGAGCATCGTAAATAATTTCACCGTCTCTGCCATAAACCAGTAAAGTATCATTAGGATAAAGATTTAATAATAAAAGAGCTTGTCGAATAACTGTGTTCTTAAATTCTGGCCACCGATTAATACCTAAATTTTGATGTTGTTTAGGTTCAATGGTTGATAGATCTGGGTAGGATTCAGAATAGAAAACATCATTAGAAGTAAGCTGTGATGCTCTAATTGTATCAGTAATGGATAATACAGAAATTATAAATAAAGTTTTTTTAAATATTTTTTGAAAGATAAACATAAACCAAACTATATCAATAATAAAATTATAATCAAGTTATGTTTATATATTTAGATTTTATTTTTTAGAATCAAATAGTTGTCTATTATGGCTGAAGGATCTCTTTTTCCTTTGTATCACTTAATACATCGGCTTTTTTAATATACTCATCCGTCACTTTCTGAATAGAATCCTGCATTTTCTTAGACTGATCTTCAGGTAAATGATTGTCTTTTACAAAAGATTTGACCTTTTGATTTGCATCTTGTCTATGAGTACGAAAAGCAACTTTACCTTCTTCAATGATTTTTTTACATTGTTTAACCATTTCTTTACGTCGATCTTGACTTAAAGGGGGAATAATTAAACGGATGACTTTCCCATCATTTTGAGGAGTCACTCCAATATTAGAAGATAAGATCTTTTTCTCAATCACATCCAATGAACTCTTGTCAAAAGGTTGGATGGTAATGACCCGAGGTTCAGGTGTTGCCAGTGTTGCTATTCTTTGAATCGGCATAGATGAGCCGAAATAATCCACATAAATATCATCGAGAAGAGCAGGTGTAGCTCTTCCTGTTCTCATTTTTTGTAATGATTGAACAAGACGTTGATAGGATTTCTCCATAGATTCTTTTGTTTCGGATACAATATCAGACATGTCCCCTCCTAGATGATTCATGATAGGAACATCAAATTCCTAATAAACAAGAAATCGATAAGATTAAAGATATTAAGTGCCAAAAGCAGAACGCTTAAATTGTTTCTTCAACTTATAAACTTCTGACCATACAATTTCTGAAGATTCAATATCTGTCAACTTCATCTGAACTTGATAAGTGACTGTTTTATAGCCATCTTGTTGTGAAACAATGCTAGAAAGGCTTCCTGTTAGAAGGAAATCAGCTCCAATTTGTTTGCCTTGTTTCTTAGAAGAAGAGCTATGAACGGCTCCAGAATTTTGGAATTTAACTTCTTCTAAGATTTTCTTTCTTTTTGAAGCATCTAAAAATCGAATTCGACCACTATTGAGAAGTTCATTACTGGTAGCTTCAAAAAGAGCCTGGGTATCAATATGTTCAGAGGTTCTATTTTCAAAATCATCCACAATAATAAAAGGTCGCTTACCAGAATGCTCTTGAGTCCAACCAACAATCCATTGTTTTTCTAAAGCGCTTTTGATCATTTTTTCAGCAGTCAATCGAGCATCACTTTCATTCCATTTATCATCGACGATTTCAAGTTTATTAGGATCTGCATAGTTTCCTGAAAAGCTTGCACAACCTAGAAGTAAAGTAAGTAGTAGTTTCATGTAATCTCCTATTGACACTGAATGAACTATGGTTAAATTTTTAACATCTCTTATTAGGAGGATACAAATTATGACTAGGTCAGTACAACCTTTAAACGATAGAGTTCTCGTCAAAAGAATGCTAGCTGAAGAAAAAACAGCCGGCGGCATTCTTATCCCAGATAATGCCAAAGAAAAACCTGTAGAAGGTAAAGTTATCGCTGTTGGCGAAGGTAAGATCTTAGATGATGGTAGCCGTAAGACAATGGAAGTTAAAACAGGAGATAAAATCCTTTTTGGCAAATGGGGCGGAACAGAAATAAAACTTGATGGAGAAGAACACCTTCTTATCCGTGAAGATGAAATTCTTGCGGTTTTAAACTAAGTATTTGTATAACAGTGTAGTTCTTCTGCACATTTAAAAAAGGAGTCATTATGTCAGCAAAAATGCTATCATTTAACGAAAAAGCACAGAAAAAAATTCTCGCAGGAGTCAATGCTCTGAGCAATGCAGTCAAAGTCACATTAGGACCTAAAGGTCGTAATGTATTGATTGAGAAATCCTTTGGAGCACCTCTGATCACTAAAGATGGTGTCACTGTCGCTAAAGAAATCGAATTAGAAGATAAGTTCGAAAATATGGGCGCTCAAATGGTGAAAGAAGTTGCTTCTAAAACCAATGACGACAGTGGTGATGGTACAACAACTGCAACCATTCTTGCACAAGCTCTTTACCGTGAAGGCTTTAAAATGCTTGCAGCAGGCCACAATCCTATGGAACTCAAAAGAGGCGTAGATAAAGCCGTAGAAAAAGTTGTTGCAAATCTAAAGACTATGGCTAAACCCGTAGCTGGTACAAAAGAGATTGAACAAGTTGCTTCTATTTCTGCAAATAACGACAATGCTATTGGTAAAATGATCGCTGCCGCTATGGAAAAAGTAGGCAAAGATGGTGTGATTACCGTTGAAGAAGCTAAAGGAATGGACACTTCTGTTGAAGTTGTTGAAGGTATGCAATTTGATAGAGGATACCTATCTCCTTACTTCATCACTGATCAAGAACGTCTGGAAACAGTCTTTGATAGTCCCTATATTCTTCTTTTTGAAAAGAAAATATCTGTCATGAAAGATATGGTTCCTCTTTTAGAAAGTGTTGCAAAATCAGGCAGACCTTTATTTATCATAGCAGAAGACGTTGAAGGTGAAGCCCTAGCAACTCTTGTTCTCAATAAACTTTCTGGAACCATTAAAGTTTGTGCTGTTAAAGCTCCAGGATTTGGAGATCGTCGTAAGTCAACACTAGAAGACATTGCTGTTCTTACCGGTGGTACAGTAATCACTGAAGATCTTGGATTAAGTTTAAGTACTGTATCCCTTGCCGATCTTGGTCAAGCAGATAAAATTCTTGTGAATAAAGAAGCATCTTTAATCACAGGCGGAGCAGGACAAGCTGCAAGAATTGAATCTCGTATTCAAGAAATTCGTCATCAGATCACAAATACAACATCTGATTACGATAAAGAAAAACTACAAGAGAGATTGGCTAAACTCGCTGGTGGTGTTGCTGTAATTAGTCTAGGTGCTACTACAGAAGTTGAACTTAAAGAGAAAAAAGCAAGAGTTGAAGATGCATTAAATGCAACTCGTGCTGCTGTTGCTGAAGGTATTGTTGCTGGAGGCGGTGTAGCTCTTCTTCGTTCTTCTTTAGAACTTGTAGATCTTAAAGGTGAGAATCTTGAACAAGATGCAGGTATTGAAATTGTGAGAAAAGCT
Organism: Silvanigrellaceae bacterium; assembly: GCA_947457515.1. Classification (GTDB taxonomy): domain Bacteria; phylum Bdellovibrionota_B; class Oligoflexia; order Silvanigrellales; family CANGWC01; genus CANGWC01. The sequence continues at coordinate 5,559 of CANGWC010000007.1, read as the reverse complement.
CTAGAAGAGCCTATCCGTATTATTTCTCAAAATGGTGGTTTTGAAGCAAGTGTTGTCGTAGACAAAGTTCTTTCCAATCCTTCACCATCATGGGGATTCAATGCTCTTACAGAAAAATATGAAGATCTCTTAGAAGCAGGTGTGATTGATCCTGTTAAGGTGACTCGTTGTGCCCTTCAAAATGCAAGTTCTGTGGCAGGTCTTCTTATGACAACAGACGCAATGATCACAGAAAAACCAAAGAAAGAAAGTTCTCATGGACATTCTCACGGTCCTTCCGGAATGGGTGGCATGGGCGGAATGGGCGGCATGGGCGACTTTGACATGTAATCATGCAATCAAAAGCAGTTCTTTACGGTTTACTCGGAGTTCTTGGGTTCAGTTTAACTTTACCTATGACAAAAACTGCTGTAGCTCATGGGATACATCCCTATCTTATCACATGCAGTAGAGCACTGATTGGTGGCTTACTGGCTTTAGGTTATATCTTTCTATTTAGAAAGAAGATCCCATCACGTAAATATTTAAAATCCATACTGATAACAGGTTCTACTTATACTGTTCTTTTTCCTCTATTTCTTTCCCTAGGATTACAAAACACATCAGCTTCTCATGGAGCTTCTGTCTTTACTTTACAGCCTTTAGTCACGGCTATTTTAGCCTCGTTAAGAAATGGAGAGAAACCTGGAGTTTTATTTTGGATCATGAGTATCATAGGGATTTTATGTAACCTTCTTTATTTTGCGACAAGTCTAAGTGGTGAAATCACTATAGGAGATTTTTTCCTTGTGATAGCTGTGATCTTTTGTAGTCTTGGTTACACAGAGGCTACAAAAATCACTCGACAATTAGGAAGTCTCAATACGATCTGTTGGAGCTTAATTTTCATGTTGCCTATTATTATTCCAGCATGGCTCATAAGTTTTACTTTATACCCTCCACCTCTTTTCATAGAAGCATGGTTAGGTGTTTTCTATGTGGGTGCAGTCAGTCAGTTCTTTGCAAATATTCCATGGCTAATAGGTTTATCTTTAGGTGGGGCTGCACACATTGGACAAGTTCAACTGATCCAGCCTTTTTTAACACTGATAGCTTCTTATTTTATCTTAGGAGAACCTTTGACCATAGGCATGTTCTCCACAGCAGCTATTGTGATTATCTGCGCTTATATAGCGATTCAGAAAAAAGCCAAATTATCTAATATCTAAAAAATTTTACATTTTTTTAAGGTGACCCATCCCTAAAAGACTCATGCCATGGATGAGGGATTTATGAGTGATATAGGTGATTCCCAGTCTGATCTTTTTTTCGAGATCAGTGGATCCTTGAATGGGAGACAATTCATAGAATTGATTAAAAAGCTTTGCGACTTGAAATAAATACTGAGCAATGATGTGTGGTTTGAGAAGAGTACCAGCTTTTAAAATGATTTGATTGAGTTGAGAGATAAGAAAGAGAAGTTGAGTTTCTCCAGATGAAAATACATAGGTATTCTCATTGATTACAGTTTGATATAGAGAAGAAATCTTATCTTTCTCATCTTGAGATGTAGAAAAAACATCTTGGAATTTATCTAATAAACTGTGACATCTTGCGCATACATACTGAAGATAAGGACCTGTTTGACCTTCTAATTTGATCCAATCACTTAAAGAGAATTGTACAGGAGTTTGAGTATCATATTTAAGCATTCCATAACGTAGAGCTCCATGAGCTAGGGTTTTTTGGACGATATCTAGGTTTTCTGGGTTTTTATGTTGAAGATAGTGAGTCCATAAGGCTTCATTAATGCTTTGAATGAGCTGATGAATGGTTGTTCCTGAAAGTTCCCGGGAACTAAAGGGATGACCTTCAGAGTTATTTACTGTTTCATAGGCAATATGAACAAAGTCTGGGTTAAATCCAATGATTTGACTGATCTTAAAGACTTGTTTGAAATGTAATGTTTGTCTGCTGTCTACAACAACAATAGAAGTATCTATATTTTGATTTTTAAGTTCATCTTTTAAAGAAGATGTATCAAATTTCTCTTGAATCAACTGAAGATCTTTAGTGAGATAAAGCGGCCTATCATCGGAAGTTAAAACAATAGAAAAACCTAAGTCATAAGGAGAAAGATCGATCCCAATCGCTCCATCATCCCGACAGAAGAGTCCAAGTTCTAGGTTTTTTCTGACAAGATCTATACATGAAGTTTCTAATTCACTTTCATAAAACCATCGATGGAAAGATACATCAGACCAATCATAAAGATGATGCATTTCTTCTAGAGACCATTTTCGAGTTTCTTCCCAAAAAGAATGAAGTTCTGAACCTTCTTTTTTCCATTCAAGAGCGATTTCTTTTAAAGAGGGTTTTTGATCAGAATATGCTTGAGCTGAGAGAGTATAAAGATTGCCTAACCACTGAGATCTTTTAGATTTTTCTATGGTTTTGTAGGTGGTTAGAATACTAGGATCAACATTTTTAATGAACCAAAGGATCTTAAGGATATGGGTGCCTGTATCCCCGACATAGGTCGTAGAAATCACACGATGTCCAACTCTTCTTAAGATACGTCCAAGAGAATCACCTAGATAAAGACATCTCAAATGTCCCACATGCAAAGCTTTATGGGTGTTAGGTTGGGAGTATTCTAAATCAAGAGTCTGAGATGCCTTTGTTAAAGGAAGACTAAAAAAATCTTCTGATATAATAGATAGATAAAGATCATTTAAAGTAGAAGATGGATTTAAAAAGAAGTTGAGATAAGGCCCAACCGTGTCTACTTTAGCAAGAGTTGTATTGGGAGTTGATTTCCAATGAGAAGCAAGAGTTTGAGCAATCTCTACAGGAGGTTTTTTCAGGATTTTAGATAAAGAGAAACAAGGAAAACTCAGTTGCCCATAGGAAGAATCTGGAGGTATGGTCAAATTTGAGAGATCAGCCTCTAAACCCCAGAGAGTTTGAATTTGTAAGTTAATAAAGTCTTCAACGTCCCGTTGAAAGGGAGAAAGTATATGGTCCAGCATGAATCTGACTATAGGGAAAATCAGTGGAAAAGTTTAGTAAATAATGGGGTAGATCTTTTTCCTCATGCAGAAAGTCTTTGTGAAAGCATCCAAAACTGCCAAAAATGTTCACTTTCACAACACAGAAAGAAAGTTGTTGTTTTTAAAGAGTTAGAAAATGAGCAATATCCATACTTTGCTATCTTTGATTATCCCACAGTGGATATGGACTCTTCTCAAAATATTCTCACCCAAAAAGATTTAGAGTCAGATAACAGTTATCAAATCATTTACAGATTATTTGAAAAACTAGGTATATTATCTAAGGTCTATATGACTTTTGCTGTGAAATGTCATCCACTTAAGAGCTTAGAACGTAATCATGTTCAAACATGTTCACAGTATCTTTTAAAAGAGGCTCAGAGGGTTAAGGCTAAAGCTTTTCTTTGTTTTGGAGAAAGAGCCTACCTTTCTTTAGGGATGTCACTGGATCCTCTTGATAGAGAAAATCTCTACAAAAACCTTCTTTTCCAGAAAAATGAATTTAAAGTTTTAGGGGAAGATAAAACGTGTTATGTCTTTCCATCGGTCCATGAACTGTTAGAGTTTCCTCAATGGAGACACAATGTCTGGGCAGAGTCCTTAAACCTTATAAAAACTATAGGAAAGTAAACGATGAAATCAAATTGTACGACAGAGGTCATAGAACCCACTCTCCAAAAACTTAATATCACTATAGAGCCAGAGTCTGTTGACGAAGTGTATAGTGCCATCCAAGTTGATCTTCAAAAAACATCTGAAATCAAAGGGTTTAGAAAAGGTAAAGTCCCTTTAGCTCTTGTTCAAAAAATATTTGCTGATGATATTATTAAAAAAACAAAACAAAAATTAGTGGAAGAATCTTATCAAGAGGCGGTCCAGTCTCTAGATCTTAAAGTGGTGAATACATCATTTAATGTTCCAGAAGAACTTGTTAAGTCTAACCCCTTTGTATTTGAAGTGACAGTTGATGTTGTTCCTTTAGTTGAAATTAAAGATTATAAAGAGATCAGTGTTAAACCATTTGAGTGGGAAAATACTTTAGAAGAAGAAGTCGAAAAAAATCTTAAGACTTTCAGAGAAGCTCAGCAAAAATATATAGAAGATCAAAAATCAGAAAATAAAGAAGAGCATAAGCACCATGAACATACAGCAGAACGTAAGCATGATCATGACCACGATCATGCACATGAGGTGACAGCTTTTGATGACAACATGGTGGAAAAATACAAAGTGTTTTTTCATTCGGAGGTTCAAAAAGAACGTAAAGCTAAAGATGAACAGGTTATTAATGATCAGATCTTAGATGAGATTATCTCTAAAAATGAAATTCCTTTTCCTCAAAAACTTATAGATAATGCAATGCAAAGTGAATTAGAGGAAATTCGGTATAGTAAAGAATATCTTGAGAAAATCACTGATATACATGCTCTTGAAAAAGAATATCCAGAAGATTACGCAGCTATTCATACAAAAGCACAAAGAGAAGTGAAGACAGTTCTTCTTTTAGGGCACATTGCTCGTCAAGAAAAAATTGAAGTTGCAAATACAGAAGTCACTCAAGCTTTAATCGAGATCGCTCAAAAAAATCCTAACCAAGCTAAGAATTTGTTTAAAGGAACAAAAGGCTATGAAATTATGCAAAGAGTTCAAGGACAGTTGCTTCTAGAAAAAGTTATGGCCTATTTAAGAGATATCAATACAAAACACTGAGAAAAAAATTAACTCTTCTATTTTTAGCTTAGAACAAGGTGAATCCCTCTTAATTCATTGAGAGGATGAAACGTGCGCCAGGCATGGCGCACTGCTAAGGGTGAAAATCCCTAATGGAGAAGTGGGAGTATTCAAAGCTGAACAGCAAGGGTGTCTTAGGTAACTAAGAATCTGAAGGAAGCTGTAGGCGAAGTTCCGGACTGAGGTACACGAATCTCATATCAGGCGGATTAAACTGGTTGAGTGACCCTTTCATCACAAAGACCATCCCATAAGGTTTAATACGTAGATGAGGCAGTTATATGGAACGAAAGCAGTGCGTCTTACCCTGGGAGATCCGACCTCGTAAGAGGTTGGAAGTCAGCAGCGGTCATAGTAGCAAATTGTCGTTTGTGAAGGACCAAAGGTAGTGGGAAGTTAAGACCAAATGAGCTCAAAGATCATGCTAATCGCTGTTAGCGTAGTGTATCTATGGCGCCAATGGGTAACCTTAACTGCAGAACGTTGATCTCAACTTTAATGCTCGACATTTTGGAACGTAATGTTCCAGGTATTAAAATGAGTGAAAGAGAACAAAGTCTATGCCGGAATAGAAGAGATGACAGGTAGAATGCCTACCCGAACTTCTGAAACCCGAAGTAGTCTCAGGTTCATGAAATCATTTTAAATATAAAGTTTAGACCGACATTGAGCAGGGTCTATCCGGTATTTATAGAATACAAAGATTGGACTCCTTTTCCAAAGAAAGAAAGTATTTTAAGTCTGATCTCAGTTAGACCTAACCATACGTATTCAATAGAATTATTAGTTTCAACAG
>CANGWC010000006.1 GCA_947457515.1 Silvanigrellaceae bacterium | reverse complement strand
TCTGTCCAACTTGTAAAAAGTGTACCCCCATAAGTACAACGGGAATCTCCTAAATCTATGGGATAGCTCTGTCTTTCAACACCCGTTAAAACATCAGATCCATTTCCGGGTATTTTTACTGGTGCTAATTTAATACAAGAGCTTAAGCATAAATAAACAAAAATTCTCTTAGGTAAAATTGAAAGCATTCTCTTATCTTAAATGAACTTATGCGAGAATGTGTGAGTAATTTTTGCCTAGTTGTTCTTCAAAAATACATCCTTTGACTCATAAATACCAGGCTTGAATTCCTGTTCCATCGCTCTTTCCAAAAGTTTCAAGGCCCCTTTAGCAAAAATATTTCGATCATGGGCCACATGTTGAAAAGAGAGTTCTTCTCCTTCCCGGGAATAGATGAGTTTATGATCTCCCACCACTTCTCCTTCTCTTAAAGAAACAACATCTTCAAAAGATATTTGAGCAGCATGAGCTAAAGATTTAGCTGTTCCACTGGGTTTATCTTTCTTGTGGATATGATGCACTTCCACTAATGATGAAAGAAATCCTAAACTCTTTAAGAGATCGATGACTTTAAAATCTTTATCAATAGAAGCCTTAAGAATCTCTTGTAGAGCCATCACTCCTAACGAAAAATTAGAAACAATAATCATGGGAAGAGACTCTGATAACTTCTGAATTTTTTGGAGGAGAATATCTGAGTGTCCTGTGGAACCTATGATCATTCCTTTGAGGATTTTTTTTTGAAGAGGATTCTGGAGAAAGAAATCTACAAGGCTTTCTGTCCCTTCAGGAAGCGTGACATCTAAAAGCCAATAGGAATCTTTTTGCTGGGTAATTTTTTCTAGGAGTTCTGATCGGGAAGGAGCATACACTTGAAAAGGATAGGGATGATTTTGAGACTCCTTTAATATGAGACTTCCCAGTCTTCCAGAGGATCCACATAAAATAACTGTTCCTGACTTCTGATTTTGATCCATAGTATTTATCCTTATAGGGAGTTCATACTATTTTTTTCCTGAGTCAAAAACAAACCATAAGGCAAGAATCACTCATTAATTTTTTACAAAATACTTTTAAGGTGTATTACATGAGGGAACTATGACAACGATCAAACCAAATGCTTCAGCCGGGATACAAGCACCAACCACTCAAATTAATCAAAAGAATAAGCCTGATATATCTTCTCCATCTCTAGATACTGCAAGTAAAACAACACTTTCTTCTAAAGCTAAAGAACTTCAAAAAATTAAGAAAGTGTATCAAGAAACTCCAGATATTCGTGAAGATAAAGTCAAAGAACTCGCTGCTAAAATTAACAATGGCACCTATAAATTAGATTCAGATAAAATCTCTCAAAGCATTGTAAAAGAAGCTATTAAAGATGAAATCTCTAAAACACCGGAGATGATCCTCAAAAAAGATTCTGTTAAGGGAGAAGCCTAAATGGAAATCCTACAAAAACTCTTACAAGAACTTCTCATCACTTTACCTCAATATTCAGAAGTACTGATTAGTATCGGCCATATCTTAAAAAAAGAAGAAGAATATTTAGAATCTCTTAATTTAAATGATCTTCAAAAAACTCTTTCTCAAAAAAACCTTCTCCAAAATAAACTTCGTTATACAGAAGAAAGAAGAAAATTTCTTTTTCATAAAATTCTGCCTTTAACAGGTTACTCCGGAGAAGAACCTAGTCTTCAAGAATTTATTGTGATTCTTGAAAACTATCAGATTCGAATCCAATCTTTAATTGATAAAGAACATTTGCAATCTTTAAGAGACATCACTCATAAACTTAAGGATGTTGCTCAGGATTCATTACAGATCTTTAAAGAGATTCATCCTATCATTGAACAAAATCAAAATCTTATGGAGAAGCTTTATAAGAGTTTTCAACTCTCCTTTCAACATCTTCTTTCCTTTATGAAAGAAGGGCCTATGACAAGTTATGGAGTAGAAGGGAAACCTCAGTTTTCTCAAAATTATTCCCTGATTCAAGTCAAAGCCTAAAATCATGTATTGAGAAACACCTATGTCATCTAGTCTCCAAGGTATTATGAATATGGGATCAGAATCCCTACAGAATTCTAGGCAGGGACTGGATGTTACCGGACATAATATCGCCAATGCTCAAACTCCTGGCTATAGTAAACAAGTTATCAATCTACAAACCAAAACACCAACTCTGAGAGGGGGGCATTGCTTTGGAAATGGTGCCCGGGTCAATGACATCGCCAGGAGTCATGATCGCTTCTTAGAAACTCAAATTCTTAAAGAATCTCATCATTTAGGTTTCACTGAAGCTCAAGGTAAAGGGTTAGTTGATCTTGAAGATCTTTTTAATCCTGAACTCACATCTACTGTCAGAGATAGAATGGTTGCCTTTGAAAACTCATTAAGAGATTTAAGTAATTTCCCTGAAGAAACAAGCGTAAGACTTAATGTTGTAGAATGTGCTCAAACGTTCATTCAATCTCTCCAAGCAAATGATAATTCATTAAGTAACATGAGTCGTGATATTAATGCTGAGCTCGACAGTCATTGCTCTACTCTCAACAAAAAGTTCTCATCATTAACTCAGGTTAATCAATCTATCAAAGAACTTAAATCCAATGGTTCGAGTCCGGGAGATCTTGAAGATCAAAGAGATGGCCTTATCAGAGACATTTCTCATTTTATAGATATTAAAGTTTATGAAGATGAAAGGACTGGTTTCATTATCAGAGGACCTGGAGATGTTCTTCTTATGGAAGGCCAGGCACATAGCCTGTTCTCCGTCGATCCTTCTCAAGGAACCATAGAACAACCTGCTTTTACCTGTTCAGATATTACAGGAACAGGAACTCATATCTTAAAACCTAAAGAAGGAAGACTGGGTGGATTACTTAATATTCGTGATTCTTATATCCCTAAATTAAGAGAAAATCTGAATACTATGGCTTATTCTTACGCCCATAAATTTAATGAAACTCATGAAGAAGGTTTTGGAGTCGGAGACTATAGTGAAACTTCTGGACGCAAGTTTTTTGAAGGGTTAGATGATCCTAATAATGTCTTAAAAAATCTTAAAGTCACTTCATTAATTCAAGAAGATCCTAGAGCTCTTGCAACAGCCATTACAGGACATAGTCCTGGAGATAACGTTATCGCAAACCGTTATCTTAAACTCCTTCATGCTCCTCTTATCGATCGAAAATCTACTTTAGAATTCTATGACACTTTAGTTGGAAACCTAGGAACTCACTCCCTAAGATCTCAAAATGACCTGAAGGCCAGTAAAATTGTTGTTGCTCAATTAGATGGAAGAAAAGAAAGTATCTCCGGGGTTTCTCTTGATGAAGAAGCAACGGAACTCATTAAATATCAACATCTTTTCGCAGCAAGTTCTAAAATCATCACAACTATGGATGAATTATTTCAGGTGATTCTCCAGCTGAAACGGTAATGTAGGAATCCTAAAATATGACTAGAATTTCAGAACGCTCCCGCATTGCATCCACTCAAACTCGTATTGGTTATGCAAAAGAACTTGCAGACAAATCACAACAAGATGCTGTATCTGGCAGAAAACTCCATCATATATCTGATAACCCTGTGGGAAGTACACAGATCCTGAGAAACCGACATAAGTTAGAGAATATTCAACAATATAGAAGAACTTCTGAGTTTGTGAAAGGCTACATGGCATTAACGGAAAATACTCTTCTTTCTATTAATGATGTTCTGATTCGAACAAAAGAACTGGGAGTTCAACAAGCAAATGCCACTTGGGATGCCACAGCTCGCAAAGCGGTAGCATCCGAAGTCCATGAACTTAAAGATCATCTCATTTCTCTTGCCAATACAAAGTATAATGGCAAATTTATTTTTGGAGGATTTCAATCTCAGTTGCCTCCAGTCAGTCCAGATGGAACTTTTACCGGGGATGATGGATCTATTTTCATTCAAGTAAATGATGATACCTTCCGTCCCATTAATATCTCCGGGAAGAAAGTCTTTGATCGGATTTATTCCGTCGAAGGTCGTGAGGATAAACTCACATTAGCAGAAGTCTTAGATCATCTTTATTTAGGCTTAGAACATAATCAAGCTGATAAGATATTCTCTGTTCTACCGACTCTAGAGACTGCTATGGAAAATACAATTCAAGCCATCACATCTTTAGGATCTCGTCGTCAAGCTTTAGATGATGTTGCCCAAAGAACCGACTTTGCAGAAGAGCATTTGTTATCTCAATCTAACCAATTAGAAAGTACGGATATGATCCAAGCAGCCTTAGATCTTCAAAGGATGAAAACCGGATTAGAGTTTACGTTACAATCCAGTGCACAAATGTTGAGCCCTAGTTTGTTACAGTTTTTGAAGTAATATATGAGGATTATGCAAAGACTTGAGTGAAGTTAACTTTTGTCTTGAATACCTTGTTTAGAATGCTGATCAATAAAATTTTGTAGAATGATTTCTTCAGGAAGATTAGGATAGTTTTTTTTATATTCAATAAAATCATCTACAATATGATCCATTCTGACTGTCTCTATTTCATGTTCTTTACAAACAGCTTTAATATCATCGATCAATAATTTAGCATCTTGTTTGATACTTTCTAGAAGATCTTGTCCTGAAAGAGATATTGAGCTAATCGGGTTTAAAATACTTTTTTGCAGTCCTTTTTCAAGTGCCCCCAAATAGAGATAGATATATGACTTATACCTATCAATTGAATCAGTTAAATCAGTTGATGTGAGTTCCTCAGGAGTCTGAACGTTAATCTTTGGGCTTCCACTTTGCTGTTTCAAAAGATTATCTATAAGCCATTGAACATCTTCAGGTCCCCTAAGATTTAGAATATTAATATATTGATTTAGAATTGAGAATTGATCCCTATATTTCTCAATCTTGTTATGAAGAGATTCAATCATAATACCATTCAGATTATCATTTCTAAATAATTCTGTAGTATCGTGAATGACCAAAGATTCCAGTGTTCCCGAGAACCCTTTGGCATCTGGTCCCCAATTGCCTGGGAAGGCTGCTCCACTCTCGTCTTCGTAATTAAAATCATTCTCTATACCATTCAATGCCTTTGCTAAGGGATTGAGTAAACCGAAACTTAATAAATGCCTTGGTGGGTAATCGATACCTTTGGATAGAGTTGTTATATTAAATTCACTTCTTTCTATAGTTATCTTAAAAGAATCAGCAAGACTTTGAATTCTCTTTTCCAACCAACTGAAAAGACTGCTTGGCTGTATATTGGCCATAATCTTTAAATCTTCTGGAATACCATTATTCAATAAAATAGAATAAATTTCAGTCCGAATTTGATCATTTTCACTCGAAGGTGCTTGAGACAAGCTTAAACGATAACGTAACTGGAGTAATAGAGTTTCTATGATAGATTCAAGATTGAGTTCGCGAATTCTTTGTATCTCATTGAACAGCGCTTCAGTAGGAGACTGTTCACTATTTGCATAAACAACTGGGCTAAAAACAAATAAACCTAATAAACCTAAAACTAAACTTTTCATAATCACACTTCGTTAAACTCACAGGAATCATCCTAATAAGCTGAAATGAAGCTAAATGACTTCATCCCAATTTTCTAAATAATCTTTCACGGTGGATAGAAACTTACCGCTGTGAGATCCATCCATGATCCGGTGATCAAATGTAAGTACTACATAACAGGTTGTATGTATAGCGATAGCGTCTTGAACTACGACAGGTTTTTTTGTCATAGCTCCCAATCCCATAATAGCAACTTGAGGTTGATTAATAATAGGCTGACCTATCACTGTTCCAAATCCTCCATAATTAGAAATAGAGAAAGTTCCTCCTTGAACTTCATCGGGAGAAAGTTTTTTAGCTCTTGCCTTCTGAGCTAGAATATTGAGTTCTTTGGCAATGCCTTGAAAACTTTTTTCTTGAGCATTCTTTAGAATAGGAACGATCAGTCCTGCTTCTAAGGCTACAGCAACCCCTAAGTTAACATCTTTTTTATAGACTAATGTACTTCCATCTAACATAGAATTAACTTCTGGTACGGCCTTAATTCCAGCTAATGCAGCCTTCATGAAAAAAGGCATATAAGTTAATTTAAACCCATAATCTTTTTCAAAGGATTTTTTGAGTTTCTCTCTAATATCAACAATTTTTTGAACATCAATTTCAATAACACTTGTCACATGTGGACTGGTTCTCTTACTTAAAACCATATGTTCTGCAATTTTTTTACGCATAGGAGATAAAGGCACTCTCGTTTCTCTGACTCCGCTATTGATAGGCTCGCTTTCTTTAATCTCTTGCTTTAGCTGTGGAGCCACTTCAGGAATAGAGGAAGGATTCTTAAGGTTCTCTGTATGAGCTATCAGATCTTCTTTAGTGATCTTTCCTCCCGATCCAGAACCTTTCACTTTATCAAGATCAATTCCTTCTTCTTTTGCAATTTTCTTCACTAAAGGACTAGCGGTAACTTTAATCTCTTCTGTTTTAATTTCCACTTGAGTTTCTGAAACTTTTTCAGAGACCACTATTTTATCAGGAGTTTTTTCTGTAGACGTTGCATCCTTAGCCAAAGCCTGAGCTTTTTCGTCAATCACTGCAACCACAGAGTGAACAGCAATCACTGCCCCTTCTTCAAATCTTCTTTCTTTCAATACACCTGATACAGGAGACGGGATCTCTGTATCCACTTTATCTGTAGATATTTCAAAAAGAATCTCTTCTGTTTTAACAAAATCACCGACTTTTTTATACCATTTAGTCAGGGTAGCTTCCTGGATCGACTCTCCCATTTGTGGCATTAAAATTTCCATAACTAACTCCTATGAAACGATTCCCCTAGTGTATTCCATGCTACAACAATTAACAAAAGCAGTAGAGACGGGAATATCACAAGATATGGGGCATCAAATAAATATAATCTACCATCACTCAAAAGAGTACCAATAGATTCTCTTTCTAATCCTAAACCTAAAAAACTTAACGCTGTTTCTGATAAAATAAAACTTGGAACAGATAAAGAGATCTGTAGGATCATAGGTGTGATACATTGTGGCAAAAGATGAATCAACCAAACTCTCCATTCAGTAGACCCTAAAGCCTTACTTGCAACAGCAAAAGGCTGATATTTTAAGACTTCCATTTGATTTTGAATCAGTTTTGCAAATGGCACCCAATGACTCAAAGTTAAAGCAAGGATGATCCCTTCAATTCTTGCTCCTATGAACATATAGATCACTAAAGGCAAAACTAACGGAGGGAAAGAGATAAAAATATCCATAATACGATTAATCACTTCTTTAAATATTCCTGATTTCAATCCACCTAAACTTCCTAATATAATCCCTAAAATCACACAAAAAAAAGCTGTCATTAAAGAGATCCAAAGAGATACTGGGAGAGAATAAACCATAATCACGAGTAAACTTTGACCTAAATGATTTGTCCCTAAAAAATAAAGGCTTCCCGGAGGAATGAGTCTTTGGCTCAGTTCAATACCCGGAGCTGTGATATAAAAATAAGAATACAGACAGAGAGCAAACCATATTGCAATAATGGTAAAAGAAAACTTTTTAGCCATATCTTCGAGGATCCTTCATACTTAAAAATAAATCAGTTAAGGTATTTATAATAATATACATGGTTGCTGTTACTAAAACACAAGCAGATGCTAATGAATACTCTCTCATTAAAACAGATTGTAAAGTTAACGTTCCTAAACCTGGATAAGAAAACACAACTTCAGTGATGACCACTCCTGTGAGAAGAGCTCCTAATTGTAAAGAAAAAATAGGAAGTGCTGCATAGAAAAGCAATGTTAACTTATGTGTCATAAAAAGTTTGTGTTCACTGACACCTTTAGCTCGAGCCACACGAATAAATTCTTTAAGAGAAATATCTTTTATAGTGGATTCTAAATATCTAAATTGGTTACCCATTAAAGGAACGGCTAAAGTGATCATAGGAAGAATTAAAGATATGCTTCCCTGCATCCCTCCCACGGGAAAAACTTGAAACTTCACAGCAAAAAGCCAAATCAGGATAGGACCCAAAATAGATCCAGGTAAAGAAGCTGAAACAAAAGCAGCATTTTTAATGATGCTTTTTAAGAATTGATTTCTTTCCGAAAAATAAAGAGCAAGCATGGCTCCCAAAAGAGCAACAATATACGCAAAGAAACCAAGCTGCATAGAAACACCTAATCTTTTCAATAAAAGGGGTGTGATCTCCGTGCCATCAAAATAGGTAATTCCTAAATTCCCTTTCAACAGACCTAAAAAATAATTTTGATATTGAGTGATTAAAGAAAGATCCATTCCATGTTGTTGCAACCAAATTCTTTTAGATTCCTCCGAAGCATCAACTCCTAAAATCAGTTCTGCAGGATTCCCTGGAAGTAATCTTTGTAAGAAAAAAATAATGGTCAGCAATAACCATAAACTCAATAATAAAGATAATATTTTACGAACGTATTTCATTTTTTTCGACTTGAGTCACTCCGAGATATCTTCCATCTCTAAAGATTTGAAAATTTTTAATTTGTTGAGACATGATAACAAAATTATCTCTATGCCATAAATAAATATAGGGTATATTTCTATTGAGTTCTTCTTGAGCCTCATTATAATAAGACTTACGTAACTGATGATTTAAAGAAACCATGCCGAGTTTTAATGCTTTATCAACTTTCGCATTACGGAACCTTCCTCTGTTACCTCCAAACGGAGGGATAGATTCTGAATGAAAAACAAATCTTAAATGATCAGGATCTTTATACCCTATCCATGATCCAAGCCACATCATAGCTCCCCCATTTTGAATGACTTTTTGGAATAGACTTGGTTCTAAAACAGTTAGCTTAATATTGACTCCTGCTTCTTTCCATTGTGCTTGTAACACTTTAGCCACAATTTGAGACTCTCTAGCTGTGCTTAAAGTCAATGTCATATCATCAAGCTCACCCGGAGAACCTGAGGTATTCAGATCCTCATGACTAGAATAAAAATAGGGAAATACAGAAGGAAACATGCCTTTAGCCTCCGTTGCATACCCATGGAATAATGCTTTTAAAATTTCAGGAATATTCAGGCTGTTTTTGAGTTTCCTCCTCACTTCTAAAGATGAAACCTGGGGATTATCCATCTTAAAAGCTAAATAAGTTGTTTCCAAACTCGGAGCGAAATCAATATTAAGATGATATTGAGACTGATTTTGAAGAAAATAAATTCTATCCATATCTAAAGATCTTTGAAGAAGATCTGCATCACCATTCATCAGAACACTTAACCTAGCCATAGGATCCGGGATAAATTTAATGGTTAAAGGTATCTTAGGAACTGAAATCCAAGGATTAACTGCTTTCTTATATCGAGGATTGGGCACAAAGAACCACTTATCATCTTCTTGTGATTCTGATTTATAAGGACCCGACTCTAATCCACTCAGACTGATTTCTTTCTGAGTGAAGATATCTTTAGGAAGGATTCCAATGGTTAAATTCGTGGGAAAAGCGACATAGGGTGCTTTCAAATGAATTTCTAATTCATAAGCATTGATCTCTTTAATCAGTATCACATCTTTAAAACTGCTTCTTCGAGGAGCTAATGGTCCCAAAAAATACTGATAGGTAGCTACGACATCTAAAGATGTGATCTCTTGACCATTTCCAAAGAAGACTCCTTTTTTGAGTTTAATACGCCAGACTTTCCCATCCTGAGAATCTATACTTTCTGCAATAACATTCATATGTTCACCCTGAGGATCAAAACTCACGAGCGGCAAAAACAGAAGTTCTTCTAAATACTGAGCATTCACATCTCCCCCAATCCATCTAGGGTCCAAAGTGCTCGGTTTTGTTTCCATTGCAACCACCAATGAAAAAGGAGTATGACTTTTAGGAAAAATAATGATACTTATCATTATTGTAAAAACACATAGAGAAATAAAAAGCTTCATCTTTTTATTTTACCTTTATTTCTATATTAATCACAGGTGAACCATGGCTAGAATATCCATCCAAGATTGTCTTGATAAAATTCCTAATCGTTTTGTCGTTGTGCTGCTTGCAGCTAGACGTATGAGACAACTTC
Source organism: Silvanigrellaceae bacterium (assembly GCA_947457515.1). Lineage (GTDB taxonomy): Bacteria > Bdellovibrionota_B > Oligoflexia > Silvanigrellales > CANGWC01 > CANGWC01. The sequence goes on along the minus strand of CANGWC010000006.1, from coordinate 30,360 downwards.
AAAAAGGAAGTGAACCTCTTGTACAATGCCGAAATAAAGAAGCTGTTACAGCTCTGAGAGAAATCGCCTGCGGTAAAGTTAATGTTAAAAACTTAGCAGACTTCTGTTCATCTTTAAAAGAATAGTTCTGTCTTAAATTATCTGTACATAAAAGAATTTTGACTAAATCATTAAAATATTTTAATGATTTGTATGAAAAATTTATTCATCCCATTTTTTGTATTCTTATTCATTAGCTTATCTTCCAATCATCTCATGGCTACTCCTACTTTGGGAGATTGCATTCAATCATTTGATGAAACCGGCGATGCTTCTCTTATTATAGATTATCTTAATGATACTACTAGAGATTTAAGCCCTACAGGCTTTCCTTGTTGTTTTCAATTAGGTAATTTAGTTCTGCGTATTAAGGCGAAAATAGAAGAACTCCCTACTCTTAATTCTAAAAATCTAGCTGAAAGAAAAGAAGCTATAGATAGTCTTATATCTTTAGTGGAAGATATCGGAAATTTTCATCAATTGTCTCATAACTATTTAGAATAATGAGCTTTCCAAGGTGTTGATAGTAAATACATTTTTTAGTAACGAATCAGATCATCATTCCGGATATTGTTCTGGGGCTTTTCCAACTTTCTGTGCAACTTTAGGATATCTAACTTTGGAAACCCTGTCAGATATCGCTTTACATTCCACGAGAAACATCCAATCATCACCGTAGTCAAACAGAAAAATCATTTGTTTATGAAGTTCAAAAACGTCACATACATCTTCATCTTTGACTCCTTTTTTGCCGGGTTCAGATTGTCCCATATCAACAAAAAGCTCATAAACCTCATCGCTTTCATAAAGATTTTCAATATTATTATAAAATCCAAACGCGTGATCAAAGTTAAAACCAAAAGCCTTCACAATGGCCTCAGCGAGATCATATAAAGACTTTTCTCCTGGTATTTCGATAACACGATAGACCTTCTCTTCGAAGTACACTTTAAATGTAAAAATTTTATCTTTCATTTTAACTTTCTTTTAAAATTTTATGAGTTATCAATAATAAATTTTTTATAAAACTGTCAATAATTTCTAATTGCAATAACCTAGGAATACCTAGTATTTACAATAATTTAAATTTTTTATCAAATATTTTAAAATAAACATTAATTTTACCTTCATAAACAAATATTCATGTTAGTGTTACTTGGAGGAACCTATGAAATTTATACTTATTCTTACTGTTGGACTACTCACTCTTAACTTAAAATTACAAGCCTATGCTCACTCTCATAATGAATTTGAAAGTCACTGGACTGCCTTTGAAACTTCAGAGAATCATTCTGATTTAACCCTTTTCTTAAGAGACTGCATCTCTCAATTAGAAAAACTTCCTCAATTATCTGATAAATTAATAGCTCAATTAAAAATAGATCAATTAGAAACACAAAAACCCGAACTGATTTTATCCCCCAAAAAGATTGCAGAGGACTTACTGGTTCAAGTTTTCTTATTAGAAGGTGATTCAATGCATGCTACAAAAGTTAAAAAGTACATGGCAATATCAAGTCTTTTTGAATTTGCAGATACTTGGATATCTTATTATAACCGCAGTGAATACCCCATAGAATAATCACCAAATATCTATGTCTCACTAGAGCTTATCTTCTTTCTCCATATAGAAATAAGATAATCTATATTGTTTAATGAGATTTTTAAGAAGCATAGCGATTAGTGCCATAGTGGGTACTGCTAATAAGACTCCGTAAACTCCTAGCCAATCTCCAAAGACAAAAATAGAGATTAAGATAACAAGGGGGGGTAGTCCTGAGACTTGTCCTAATATTTTAGGAGTGAGGAAGGCTCCATCAATCCCTTGAATGATGAGGATAGTGAGAACAGGCCATAAAAGATTTAACCATGAATCAAGATCATTATTAGTCACTTGCATAAATAAAGTTAAAGCAAGTCCTACAAAGATATCTAGATAAGGAACTAATCGAGCAAAGCCTGTGATGATGCCAATCACGAGAGCTGCGGGAAGATCGCATAGCATAAAGCCAATGCAATAAAGCATTGTCATACAACCCACAATGAGGATCTGACCTTTTAAAACTGATCGAAGAGTGTGATCAAGAATTTGAGTCACTCCTTGAAGCTTAGTTCTAAAACTCATGGGGATAAGACTATAAAATTTGTTTTTATATTTTTCGTAATCTTTAAGTATCAAAAAAGAAAACACAGGAGTGATGATCACAGGAACAGCCCAATAGAATATGACATGTATACTTTTAGAGATTCCTTCTAAGGCAAAATTTAAGGGGTCTTGGAAAACTTCTGAGAAGAACTGATTCATATTAATATTGAATTTTAAAGGACCTAGGAACTGTGCAGAAAACTTTAAAATTTTAGGAAAAATTTGATTATCCATATAGGCAATAAAAAAAGGAATTCTTTTAATCAGAACCTCTAATTGATCCACTATATAAGGGAGAATAAATAAAATAATTCCTAAAATTAAAATGATGATAAAGACAAAAAGATAAGATAAAGATCTGATTCTGGGGATACCTTTTGCTTCTAATGATTTAATGGTTGGGTTTAAAATATAAGAAATTGCATAAGCCATGGTTAATGGAATAAAAATTGATTTTAAGAGAATGACTAAAGTTACTATTCCAATAAAGAGACTTAAAAAGAAGAATATAACCTGATTTCTATGAGTTTTCATTTAGAGGATCCCAGCTAAAATAAAAGGGATAAGGCTAGGATAGAAACAGAGAACTGTACCTAGTATAAAAATCATCCCTAAAGTCAAAATAGAGTACTTGGAGGTTGTAGGGGAAAATTCAAAATTCAATTCTGATTTTCCTCCCCACTCATCAAAATAAGATGAGTGAATCAATTCACTGTACGTTGCTAAAATAAATACCATTGTTTTTTCCCAGGGAGATTCTATTAAATTTACCCACATCAAAAAGCATAACCGACATAAGGCTATTTGAGAAAATACTCTCGGAAAAATTGCAGAGATCAAACATATCATCCAAAATAAAGAAGCTGTAAAATAAGCATCTTCTCTTATTTTAAATGGCTGTTGATATGTTGCAAAAAAATAGGAACAAAAAATAATCCCATGAAAAAGAATTCTTTCCTTCTGATCATAATAATATTTCAAAATCTTTATGGAGGGATTGATCATCTTGGACACAATTTAGAGTTTTCACTTTCTACGTGGTTACCCCGTTCTCGGTTTCTAGAACCCCTAAAAACCACTGAATATAAAGATAATATTACCTTGAGTCAGATCAATTTAAAATACCATTACCATTTTTTATTCTTTGATAATTTTACAGGAATTTTAGGAACAGCTCTAGGTGTAGGCTCTCAGATGTGGCCAAATCAACAGCTAGATCTTGGTCCATACTTAAGTCTGCCCTCCTTAATTTGTGGTATTTCTTTTGGTGATTTTGCTATACTGGGAGAATACACATTGAATTGGTATCCCTATTTAATGGCTAATGGTTCTTCATATCCTTCTACACCAGATAAAGTTTTTCTTTCTATTTTATGGACATCTTTTACTTTACCTGCTTTTCTAAATTCTGCAAAAGTAGCTGTTACATTAGGCTGGCAAGAAGAATGGCAATACTGTGATTCTTCTTGTGTCAATTCCAATCAGATCTTTTCTTTTAATAATGAAGGTATCTTCGGTGGACTAGGTCTACAATGGCCTCTTTTTAAATAATTACAGATAAGATCGTAATGAAGATTCTGCTTTTTGACTTGGAGCTAACTTAAGAGTTGTTTTTGATTTTTTGCTGTTTGTAGGGATATTTAAGGTAACTTTTTTATTTTGCACTGTGACAACTGTGGGGATGTAAGTAATATCTTTAGGTCTTTCAAGTTCTTTTTTCTCCGTGGTCCATTTTAAGAGTTCCTCTGTCAGAGCTCTCCATAATGGAGTAGCCATACTTCCTCCTGTTCCTTGATTACCTAAACTTTTTTTAAAGTCATCAAATCCCATCCATACACCACTTACATAACTCGGTGTGACTCCCACAAACCAAGCATCGGTATATCCATTAGATGTTCCCGTTTTCCCACCAATTTTAGGAGATAGATTTGCTGCTTGATTACCTGTACCAAAAGTCACCACATCTCTTAATAAAGAATACATAATATAAGCTGTTTCAGCAGAAAAAATTTGAGGACTTTCTTTCTTTTGTGGAGGAGAAATCTCTTGTCCTTTTTTATTTTTAATGCTGAGTATCCATCTTGCCTTTTGTTTTTGTCCTTGATGAACAAAAGGTGTATAAGATTCCACAATTTCTTGAAGAGTAGATGCTCCTGAACCTAAAGCTAATGACCAGTCATTTTTAGGCCATTGATAACCTAAACTTTGAAAAAACTGATGTATTTTTTCAGGATCTAATGATTGAAATAAATGAATGCTGGGAACATTATAAGAACGAATCAAGGATTCTCTTATAGTTGCATTTTCAATGACTTCTTCTTTATAGTTTTGAGGTTTCCACTCTCCAAAAACAATGGGAGGACTTTCAATAATAGAAAGAGGACTTTCTCCTTCTTCTATAGCAAAACTATAATATAATGGCTTAACAACACTGCCTAACTGTCTTTTTGAAAGAGTCGCTCTATTATATTGACTGTCATCAAAACTTCGACCTCCTATAAGAGCTAAAACATTCCCGGTATTCACTTCCATCAAGAAAAAAGAAGCCTCTATTTTTTCTTTATCTGTCAGAGTAAATCTTCCTTTATAGGATGATTCATTAAAAATTTTTGTATTTTTAAATCTTTGAGGTAACGCAGGTGTTTTAAGAGTAATGGCAACTGTATCGCCAATTTTAAGAAGCTGTGAAAAATCAGAAAAAGATGAATCTTTTGTTCTTTGTACCCTTAAAAGAGTTTTATGATCTTCTCTTATGAGTAATCCGACTCCATGAGAAACTCTTAAAAGAACAGCATCTAACTCAGGCAAAAGATCTTCCACAACTCCTAATGCTTCTTTGGGATAGTCTTGCTTTTGAGTAGGTTTAATGGGCCCTTTAAAACCCTCTAGATAATCCCATCGTTTTAACTCCTCAGTAAATCGTTTTTCTAAACTTTTTTGTAAAGAATGAACTAAAGTTGTCTGGACTTGATAGCCTTCCGTTTCTAAATCAGCTAAGCCCCATTGTTCTTGAAGTTCTTTTTTGATCTCCATAAAAAAATGGGGAGATTCTGTTGTATTGGGAGATTTAGCCTTATAAACTCTAATATTTTCATCCAATGCTTTCTTCTTCTCAGCTTCAGTGATGAGTCCATTACTGATCATTTGATCTAATACAAATTTCTGTCTTACCCGGGATTTATCCCTATGCTCTGTAGGAGCGTAAGCTGAAGGAGCTGGAGGTAAACCGGCTAATAAAGAACACTCTCCTAAAGTGAGTTCGGTATTGGTTTTATGAAAGTAGTTCTGAGCAGCTGCTTCCACTCCGTAAGATTGATTTCCTAAGAATAGCGTATTCAAATAAAGTTCCAAGATTTGATCTTTAGACATGACTTTTTCGATTTCTAAGGCTAATAAGATGTCTTTGACTTTTCTGGTAACAGTTCTTTCTTTAGTTAAAAGCAGATTTTTGGCCAGTTGCTGAGTGATCGTGCTTCCTCCTTGTCTGCTTTGCCAAGGATGAGAAAGAAAGTCTAAAGTCGCTCTCATGAGTCCGTAGATATCAATCCCTGGATGCTCATAGAAAGAACCATCTTCCGCTGCTAAAAAAGCAGAAACAAGAACAGATGATATTTCAGAAAGTTTTTTAGGGTATCTTTTTTCTAAGTAGATTTCTCCAATTTTGTATCCATCTTGACTCCAAACTAAAGTCGGCAAATGCGGAACATAGTGAGTCATTTTATCTAAAGGTGGTAAACTTAAAAAGATAAAGTATATTGCACTCAAAGAAAAACTGATTGTGATAACAACCATGATCCCAAAAATAATAAAAAATTTTTTTACCATAAGATTCTAAGTGAAGGCATAAATTGGACCCAGTCGTCTTTGTAATCAGTTCTTAAGAAAAGATGTACCCATGGTAAAAACCTGAGTTCGACATCCCAGATACAGGGGATCGGTCCACCGTATTGATAACCTAAATAAAGACGATGCAAGAATTGAATACTTCCTACCCAACCATGGGAAAACTCTGCATGGCCTAATATATAAAATCCAGGAATTAAAGAAGAATTTTGAGTGTACTCATCCTTCCATAATTTGATTTCTTTTTGATGATAGATACGTGTTCCTAAAGTGACACCTGTTGTAAAAAAAGAACCTATTGGAAATTTCCAGCTTCCCTGGATATGGGTGGGAATTGTAAAGTAAGAGATATAGCTAGGTTTACCTAAAACAAGAGAGACATCTCCAAGATAGGAGTACTGAATTTTAATTTGTGATTGTAAAGTCCAATCTGAAATATTGGTATATTTTTCATTTTCCATAGGATTTTGGAAATAATAAGACAGCTTCATTTGATCAAAACGTAACTTAAAAGAAACGGTAAAATCTTCTAAGTTCAAAGGTTCTAAATTCAAATCAACTTGACTACCCCATCTGTTTCTTTGCAGTTTTGTGCCTATAAAATTTTGAGGTCCATTTTGGATTTTATGATCTTGTACAGCCTTTTCATAAGACAAAGAACCTGAGTTCATTTCACTTTTAAGAGCTTCTAAATAAAATTTTGTATTCTGATCTTCCTTCCATAAAGGTGATGATGAAGTGCTATAGAGAAATCCGACTGATTTCTCTGGAACGATGGAAAAGTCAGGTAATGGAAGAGCTTCATCAATAATATAATGAAGAGCATAGATAGGATTGGAAAAGAAAAATAAACTTAAAATAAAATACTTCAAAAAAGATTTTTGAATATTTTGAACGAATACATAACGAGAGCGCATGGATTGATTCTAATGGAACACACATCAAAAAGAAAAGTCTATTTCTAAAAGTTCCAGTGATATAAAATGATGGAAGGACCCATTTCATCCAGTTTAAATGAAGGTATGTTTAAAGAAAGAGAAACTCCTTTTTGTTCTAGCAATCCTTGCGGTGGCATCATTTGAGATAAAGCAAAAGCAGTTCCCAAAATAAAGCCTAAGGAAGCCCCTCCAGCCACGAGTCGCAGAGGTGGAATAGGGTACTCATTAAAAAAGGGCAAGGTGGCCGCTACCAACGCTGCTCCTAGGATACCTGAATACCCCGCCAGTACAAAAACATCTTGGAATTGTTCTTCCATCAATCCTTGTGCTTTGAGATCTCCGGGAAGGAGCCCCAAATTTATTATTAGGATAAAAAACTTGACAAATGTCCATTTTTTGCAATTAATCATATTTCGCCTCTGTAGCTCAATTGGTAGAGCAATTGATTTGTAATCAATAGGTTAGGAGTTCGATTCTCCTCGGAGGCTCCATTGTAATGCACTTTTGATGAAATATTCAAATAGTGGGTGTGGCTCGGTAGGTCTACTTTTCAATTCAGGATGAAATTGACAGCCTAAAAAGAAAGGGTGATCTTTCCATTCTACGATCTCTACAAGATGACCATCTGGACTTTCTCCAGAGACTTTTAAACCATGTTTTTCAAATTGATCTCTATAGTCATTATTAAATTCATATCTGTGTCTATGTCTTTCCCAAACGATGTCTTTTCCATAAACGGTATGAGCTAAAGTATTTTGTGCCAAATGACATGCATACTGACCCAGTCTCATACTTCCGCCTTTATATTTCACTGCATGTTGGTTTTCCATAAGATGAATAATGGGATGAAGAGTGTGAGAGTCAAATTCTTGAGAGGTAGCGTCTTTAAGTCCTAAAACATTTCTTGCAAACTCAATGGTCATAAGCTGCATTCCTAAGCATAAGCCTAAAATAGGTATTTTATGTTCTCTTGCATAGCTAATTGTATTAATTTTACCTTCAATACCACGATCTCCAAAGCCTCCTGGTATCACAATTCCCTGCAGATCTTTAAGGTAACTCTCTTGAGAGTCTAATGTGATTTTTTCAGCATCAATACTGATAATTTCAACATGACATGATAGAGGGATCCCTCCATGAATTAATGCTTCAAAAACAGATCGGTAACTATCTTTCACTTCCGTGTACTTACCTATGAGTCCTATACGGATTTTATGTTTAGGTTTCTCCAATGAACTGATAATCGATAACCATGGATCAAGAACAGGTTCTGCGGTTTCTAATCCTAAACATTTTACAATAGCTGAATCTAAGCCCTGTTGATTATAAATAATAGGCATACGATAAACATTATCCACATCAATTGACTCAAAAACATGATCTTTTGATAGGTTACAGAATAAAGCTATTTTTTCTTTAATGTCTGAAGACATGGGATTTTCTGCTCTGCAGATCAAAAAATTAGGTTGTATCCCTAAAGAACGTAGTTCTTTAACTGAGTGCTGGGTAGGTTTTGTTTTGAGTTCACTGGCTGCTTTAATAAAAGGCACGAGAGTCACATGGATAAATAAAGCGTTACCTTTACCAATATCATTAGCAAATTGTCTTATAGCTTCTAAGAATGGCAGACTTTCAATATCTCCAACAGTTCCGCCGATCTCTACAATAGAAACATCTGCTCCTTCAGAAGCGATGAGAATATTTTGTTTGATTTGATCTGTGATATGTGGGATGACTTGAACTGTTCCCCCTAGAAAATCTCCCCTTCTCTCTTTTGTAATAACTGTGTCATAAATTTGACCCGTCGTGAAACTATTACTGCGATTAATAGGAGCTTTTGTGAAGCGTTGATAGTGCCCTAAATCAAGATCAGTTTCCGCTCCATCATCTGTTACAAAAACTTCTCCATGTTGAAAAGGAGACATAGTTCCTGGATCAACATTGATATAGGGGTCCATTTTTGTCAGTCGTATCTTTACCCCTCTTGTTTCTAAAAGAGCTCCAATACTTGCTGCCGCAATACCCTTGCCTATACTGGATACCACTCCACCTGTTATAAAAATATACTTTTGCATATACGCTACCTAGTTTAGACTGAGAAAATGAAAGAATTACTCAAAGAAGATTTAAATTCGTCTACAGTCCAGTCTATTGTCTATCAAAAAGCAAACGATGCCATAGATTCTTGGAAAGAGAAACCTTGGGCTCTGCTATCTTTTCTTCATAGTCTTTCAGACTTTGCTCAAAATATTGAGAAGGAAGAAGAGCCATCTTCTTGGGTACTCTTCTCTTCTATTGCATGTTTGATTATAGAGAAAGCAGATTTTTCATTTTTTAAAGAAATAAAACCTCATTGCAATGAAAATTCTCTTTTCTTGCAACCTATTCATTGGGAATGGATGTGTTGTCTTAATCAAAGGACCTGGAGCAGTGATTTGCATTACCCTCCAGAATGGATTCTGGTTTCTCCAGAATCTTTTTTATTATCGATACTTTATTCCGCCACTCCTTTGTGGATAGAAAGGCATTTATTAGAAATATTCCAGAATCTCATGAAGAAGGCCCAACAGACTTCTTTTATTCCTTCTTCAGAACACTTTTTATTCTTCCAAGACTTTATCCATCTTCTTAGGCGCCATCCCTCATGGAAAAGATCGGGAGATATTTTATTAGCTCTCTCACTTTTAAGACCTCTTAATAAGGAAGAAAATGCTTTATGGGATCTTTTTTTAACTCGGGTAAAATCTTTACCTGATAGTCTGCCTATCTCCCGGCAAGCATTTTGGAAAAACTATTTAAAATCTCCTCAGTCAATTGATTTTATTGGAAATTCACCCCTACAAAAAGCCCTTCAACTTTTGTATCACGGCATTAAAGAAGGAACAAAATGGAACTATGAGAAGAAATATACTTGAGATAGTTATTTTGGTAGGGTAATACCTTGCTTGCCAAAAAGAACGTGTCTCATAACCTAACTTTACAAGTGGGGTGATAGGCATTCACAAGCTTTAGTCTATTGAGAATATGTTTATTGCATTAAATAATTCAATATTATATGAACTATTTAGACTAGCCGTGAAACGGGTTAACCCGAATTTCTTAAACTGGTGTTAAAAAATATAAAGGTGATTTGATAGTGCCTTTGGATAACATTACGTTGTTCAAGAATCTCCATTCTTTGTTTGGAGAGTATCAAAGATGGAGTACGTACTGAATGGTTTACCCTTTACCTTCTAAAGATAAATATAGAGACTTGCCTTGGGTCGATCAAGATGAAGATTTTGCTAATCCTGATAAAGAGCTACATAAAGATTTTGAAGCTCTTTATCAAACCTTCGAAGGCTCACGTCCTCGTCAGGTTAAAGAAGGTCAGATTATTCGAGGCAAGATCATTGAGATCAGATCTGATTCCGTTGTGGTCGATGTCGGTCATAAATCAGTAGGTCAGATTCCAAGAGACGAATTTAGACAAGATGATCTTGTTCTTCAGTCAGAAATCGACGTTTACGTTGACGTTTTTGAAGACGATAATGGTGAGATTATTCTTTCCAAAGAAAAAGCTGATATCTTTCAAGCTTGGGATCGCATTTCTGTCGCTTTTGAAAAAGGCGAATTTGTTCAAGGAACTGTCCTTGGAAAAGTCAAAGGTGGTCTTTCTGTAGATATTGGAGTGAAAGCTTTTCTTCCAGGTTCTCAGATTGAAGCAAAACCTACTCGTAATTTGGAAAAGTATCTCGGCCAAACTCTTGATTTTAAAATTATCAAGTTTAATAAGAGACGTGGGAATATTGTACTTTCCCGGAAAGTTGTTTCAGACATCAAAGAAAAAATACGCACTAGAGAAAATATTGAAGTAGGTTCAGAACTTCCTGGATCTGTAAAAAACATCACCGACTATGGTGCATTTATTGATATTGGTGGAATAGATGGCTTACTCCATATCACTGATATCTCTTGGGGTCGTATTGGACATCCATCTGAAGTTCTGACTGTTAGTCAAAAGATCAATGTTAAAGTTCTCAGCTATGATCCTGCAACCCGACGGATCTCTTTAGGAATGAAACATCTTCTTCCTGATCCTTGGGAACTTGTTCCTGAGAAATTCCCTATCGATGGTCAATTCAAAGCTAAGGTGATTAGCCTAGCTGATTATGGTGCATTCGTTGAATTAGAACCTGGAGTAGAAGGACTCATTCATATTACAGAAATGACTGCTAATAAGAAGATCAAACATCCTTCCAAACTTGTTTCCGTAGGGGAAGAAGTCGATGTTACCGTGATTGGTATTGATCCTTCTAACAGACGTATCTCCCTAAGGATGAAAGGTTCTAACCAAAACCCTTGGGAATCTATCACTCAGAAATACCAAGAAGGCGATGTGTTAAGAGCTCGTATCTGTAATATTACCGACTTTGGTATTTTTATCGGTATCCAAGATGGTATTGATGGTCTTATCCATATTTCGGATATTTCTTGGAATAGACGTCAAAAAAATCTTTCAGAAATGTTTAAAAAAGGTGATGAAGTTGAAGCTCGTGTCACAAATATCGATTCAGAAAACATGAAATTCTCACTCAGTATGAAAGCATTATCAGAAGATCCTTTCATGGGTGCAGCAAAAAATCTTAAACCTGGATATAAAGCTTCTGCTCCCGTAACGGAGATTTCTTCTGAAGGTATTTATCTAGAACTCATGCAACATGTAGATGGTTTTATTCCTAAAGCAACTCTAGAAGCTAAAAGTTTAGAACCAGCTATTGGTGATACTTTAGACTACGTGATTGATAAGTTCAGAAAAGAAGATCGAGTTTTTGAACTCAGTCTTGTTTAATTAGACTCTAAATGAAGTCTATTATTGGCGCTTTTGCTATTCTTGGATTATTGCTTTTTCTTTCCATTACCGCAGCTTTAGCTTCCATTTTTATTTCTTTTTATCACTCTGATGAGTCTTCTCTGATATCTCTGAGTCAAAGTCCTTATATTTTAGCTCTACGACTGGATAAACAGATCAATTCTGAATTCGCTTCTCAATACATTCAAAAAATTGATGATGCTATAGAGAATAAAAAAGTCTTAGGTATTGTTTTAGAGGTTGATAGTCCGGGTGGACAAGTCGTTCCCAGCCAAGAAATTTTTTGGAAAGTGATCAGATCCAAAGATAAAAAACCTATCATGAGTTATGTCAGAAATTCTGCCGTAAGTGGTTCTTACTATTCTATTGCGGCTACCTCTTTTATTATAGCCAACTCTGCATCTTTAATTGGAAGCATTGGCGTGATTCTTCAAACCTTTGATTTTAGTAAACTTTTAGAATGGGCAAAAGTGACTCCCAAAACAGTCAAAACCGGAAAGCTTAAAGACTTTGGAAGTCCTACCCATGCTTGGAGTCCTGAAGAAGAAGAATATATTCATACTCTCATTGAAAAAACACGAAAGCTTTTTGTGAGAGATATCCAAAAACATAGAGACCTCACAGAAACAACCCTTGATTATCTGAGCGATGGTAGAGTTGTGCTAGGGGATGAAGCACTTAATCTTCACCTTGTGGATAAAATTGGTGATTGGGAAGATGCTAAAATCTACTTTAAAGAGCTTCTTAAATTAGAATCTCTACCAAAAATTAGGTTCTCAGAAGACAAAAAGAAATCATCTGATATAATCAGAGAATGGCTCGGATTTTAAAACTTTTTTATATTTGTATTTTATTTGTTTCTTGTAAACCAAGAACAAGTTCTTCAATCATTTCTCCTTCTCAATCTCAGAAATCTTCTGTAGCGTCCATTGGACCTAATCTTACGGTTTTTGAGACTTCTATTAAAAAATCAAATTTTATAGGTTTAGGAGTTTCTACAGGGAATGTCATTGAGATTCAAAAAGTCCTCTTACAAATCACTAAGAATCTTGTTGAAAACTATGGCTACCGTTCTATATTTCTTTCTAATGCAGCATTAGGGGATACAATATATCTTAATACTTGTATCGTTGAAGGAGACTCGGCTTGTATTCAAAGACTTCTTCCTGTGATTCAATTTCAAAATCCAGATTTGATTGCTTGGGTAGGTGATTTTAATAAGAAAAACCCTAAAAACCCCGTTTATTTCTTTGGGATTGATTCGGCTCTGACTCCCGGTCATCTCTCTGCTCTTAAAGATTTTTCCCGTTCTTATTCTAAAGATGTCCAAGATCAAACTCAAAAAATCATTGCATTAGCCAATGCGGCAACAACTGATGATGCTAATCTCACAAATGCTGTGACTACTCTGATAACCAGTATTCAAAGTAATCTTGCCCCTACAAATTCATCTCTTTTCACTCTTCTTCTTAAAAATACAACTCGTCTAAAGAGTTCCCAAAGTAAATTAGATAATATTCAAGCTGTTCTCAGTATTCCCCAATCAAATCAAGGAACAGCTCAGGGCATTGTGATAGGCCCTAATAGTGAAGTTCAAAAAAATGGAGCTCTCGGAGCACTGCTCGCTAAAAAATTTGAGTATTACTTTAATATTTACTTGGATTTTTCTACCGGGGCTGTTCTGGCTCGTCCCTCTCTAGAATCTCTGGATTTACAGGTTTGTCAGGCTCCCAGAAATTCTTCTTCTTTTCAAACATGGTTACTTAGCCAAAATATTAACGTTTTTGTGGGATGTGCAAAAAATCTTCCTTCTACCCATCCTTTATTCCAACAAGGACCTCTCCAAGATCTCTCTCCTGATCAAACCTGTGGCTTTGATCCCAATACTTACGAGCTGAAAAACTTTGATTGTTATGTGGTATTCCCCACCGCTCAACCAGCTAAAGTTACAAAAAGCTGGCCTTCAGTTCCTACTCTAACTTCCAACTCTACTCCTTGGGTTGATGAAGACAAAATAGGGGCCAATTTTAAACTTCCCGTCTTAGAAGCAAGACGTAAAGGATTTATTTCTGGATTTGATACCAATGAATTCAGACCTATTGAACCTATCACCCGGGAACAAATGGCTGCTATTACACAGAACTATTTGAATAAATCTCAAAATTATTCTACAGAAGGTCTTCCTGTCATTAATTTTGATGATGTGCCTTCTACAAGATGGAGCTATAAATCTATTGCATTTACAAGCAGTTTAAATATATTCAAAGGCTATGATGATGGAAGGTTCCATCCATCAGATGTTTTAACAAGGGCTCAGATGCTACAAGTTCTTTTTCAAATCTTGAAACTCAAAGATCCTGCTATAGATTCTCCTAATATTGCAATCAATATTCCTTTCTTGGATGTATCTAAACATTGGATTAAAGGTACTGTTTCAAAACTGATTAATTCTTGTCCTAGTATCACTCAAGGTGATAATCTCCTTTCTCCTAAATTTGTGAATAATGATGAATTTGTATCTGTGCCTAGTCGCTATTTTAGCCCTGATGCTGCTGCAAGTCGGCAATATGTGGCTGCGGCATTCATCCTCTTTGATAAATGTTCCCAGTAGAGACACAAGATGCTCGTATTGGCTCCTTATCTGTTTATTGGGCAACACAAACTCAAGAGAATAAATCAACTTATCCTGAATTTTTAACCTCTTCTCAGTCTTTAGAACTTCATCAACAATTTTCAAATCCTCAATCATTTGTTCCTCAAAAAGAGTCTTCATTTGAAGTTCCTCAGATCTCTACTCCAAAAGTTTTCTTTCCACCTCAGGTTTGTGCTCATCCCATGTATTGGAAAGGTTGGGTCAGATTAGAATTTTCGGTTTTCTCCTTTAACTCAAAGCTCTACCAAAAAATAGCCGCCATTCAAGGTCTTTGTAGGACAGACTTTATTTCTGTATCTCCTCTATCTTCAGATTTATTTTTACATATCAGACCTAAATACTCTGTTAAGGATATGTATACTTTAGCACTTTCGACCCTAAAACCTATAAATGAGAATCAATCAAGGCTCTTAGGAAGTCTTCTGAATAAAGATTTCTTCCCTGATATAGATTCTTTTTCATTAGCTTGGGAAAAAGAAAATCTTCATTACTTCTATCTGAAGAGGCTTCGTCTATGTTTAGATGTCTTTATGTTTTTCCTAGCTGCAAAAGAAGTGCATGCATCATTTACAGGCCCAGATAACGTCTTTGAATTTCTCAATAGAGTAAAGGGATCAGAAGATGCTCATCTCTCTTCATTCCTTGTTGTGACTCAAGCACTCATCACACTAGGTTTAACGTTAGGAAATGTCTTTGCGCTTCTTCAATGGGACCAACAAAGAGAGGGATTAGACACTCCTGAATTGAAAGCTGCTTACGATCAATCTCTTAAGTTTGCTGAAGCCTCTTCAGCTATGGCGGTTCTATTAGTTTTAGCAAAAGGTGTCTTTAAAGTACTTCCTACTTCTGTGACAGCTAATCTTTTCACTTCATTTCAAACAACCAATAATCTCATTGCCTGGGATAAATTTACGGCTATTGAGTTTTTGTCATTTTTAGAGCTTTTTCATGAGCTTA
This sequence comes from Silvanigrellaceae bacterium, assembly GCA_947457515.1. Classification (GTDB taxonomy): domain Bacteria; phylum Bdellovibrionota_B; class Oligoflexia; order Silvanigrellales; family CANGWC01; genus CANGWC01. The sequence goes on along the minus strand of CANGWC010000006.1, from coordinate 14,932 downwards.
TGAATTGGTTTCGATGGCGTAGTGTAGATACAAGCGACAACCCTGCAACGACACGAGATGATTATGACAACCCTAAAAACTCAACACAGCCTATTTACCAGCCTATTTATATTCAGGATTCTACTGGGGTCCCTGTCCCTTCCCTTTAATCCTTTATATGCCCATAGCATAGGGATCCTTCTTCCCCTATCGGGAGCTTTAGCCAACATCGGAGAAAACTCTCGAAAAGGAATCCTTCTTGCTCAAAAGAAATGGGATCCTAAACATGAATTTCCCATCTATTTTGAAGATTCTCAAGGCACTGCTCAAGGAGCAACCTTAGCGACTAAAAATCTGATTCATTTGAAAAAAGTTTCTTTAATTGTAGGAGATTTTATCAGTTCCAGCACACTCGCAGCATCTGCCCTCACCGAGAAAAACAAGATACCTTTGATCTCTCCAGGATCTACTGCAACAGGACTCACTGATTCTAAGAATTATCTTTTTAGAGTGTGCTTTGAAAATTCTTATCAAGGGAAAGTCCTCTCTAAATTTGCTTTTAATGACATGAATTTTAAATCTGTTGTCACTTTAGGAGAAGAGGGATCGGATTTTAGCCAAGGGATCATTCAATCTTTTAAAGATTCTTATAAAGGTAAAATTCTTTCTCAACTCAGTTTCCCATCCGGAACTGTGGAATTTAAAACATTACTTTCTAAAATACGTCAATTGAAACCCGATGCTGTTCTCCTCCCGGCCTATTATCCTGAAGCCGGTCGTATCCTTAACCAAGCCTATGCATTGGGCATGCGAATTCCTTTCTTAGGCGTTGATGGTTGGGAAAGTCCTCAGTTATTCACTCTTGCTGGGAAAGGATCTTCTGGACATTATATCTCCACTCATTTCCATCAAAGCTTAAAGAGTGCTGAAACATTTACAAAGGATTTTAAAAAAGAAACCTCAGAAGACCCCAGTGTCATTGCAGCACTGAGTTATGACTCCATGATGGTTGCCTACACAGCACTCAAACAAGTTAAGACTCCCCTAAGTGATCTCCGAGGCTTGATATCGTCTGGATCTTATGAAGGAGTCTCTGGTAACTTTAAGTTTAATCAAAATGGTGATGCGAATAAGTCGGCAGTCATTCTAAAAACAACCCGGAAAAGTTATTCTCTTACCAAAAAAATCACTGACAACTGAGCTGAGTTTGAATTAGAGTCTTAAGTTGATTATCCAGATCTGCAAAATCACTTAACATCATATAAAGATTTGAAGGTTGTGCTAATTTCTTAGGCGTGTCTAAAACGGCTTGCCAGTATGCAGCAAAAGAACCTAACTGATCAGGATCGTTGTATCGATTCCAAATCAATTGCGATGTATTCTTAGCTTCATCCAAAATTGATGTTGTGTAGAGAAGAGAAATTACAGAAATAAATGTAGGAGCTAAATCTTGTCCTCTTTTGATCACATCAGATAATTTTGCATCTGTAGGGAGACCATCTGTAATAAAAATCACAATATCTTGTCTTGTATCATTAGGGTTACGATCTGTTTTCAGGATATTATAAGCTGCATTCATTCCAGAAAGATAAGGAGTGATCCCTTGAGACTTATAGGTAAAATCTAAAAGTTTCCACACTTGGTCTTTCTGAGAATCTTGATCTAATTGGAGATCTTTTAAAGAGGTTAGTTTAGACTTTAAAATCTTATCGTTACCATAAACATAAACAGGATCGAGAAGATCACGATTATTGCTATCTTTACCCGTAGGGAAATAAGCTAATCCAATATCTGTTCCCTGAGAGACTGAAGCTTTCTTCTCGATATCCCATATTGTCATAATAGATTGGTATACAGCTGACTGTCTTCGTGTAAAGAGTTCTCTTTTTCCTCGGACAGAGCCTCCTATAAATAAAGGGTCAGTTCCACTGAAAGAACCACCCTGACTTTTTAAAACATCATAATCGACTTGCTTAGAGGGATCTGCTCCGTGAGATGCAGAGTTATCTATAATATAAGCAATGCGTGCAGGTTTGTATCCAGCAATACAAGTCTGAGTTGCTGGAGGAGTTGAATTTCCATTTGTGGGGGAGATCTGATTAGACGTTGTGGGTTCTGAATCTGTTACTGCTGAGGTAACTGCTGCAGGAGGTGTTATCTTTGCTTTATTGTCAGCAATAAATTTTGTTGGAGTACAACTCATTAATATTAAAAAAATCAACATTTTTTATCTCTTTTCTCTGGATATATAGATTTTAAATGAAAAAAAGTTTTTAATTAAGATACATGTCATAAAAGTTGAATTTTATTTTTAAGGAGTCAATATGAAAAAAGTTTCTATCATCGGAGCAGCGGGAAATGTAGGTGCATCTGTAGCTATGTGGTTAAACCTCAGAAAAATTTGTCACACGGTTCTTATCGATCTTAAAAGCGATGTTGCAAAGGGTAAAGCAACGGATCTGAGACAAAGTGGTCCTTTACATGGGTTTGATTTTTCATTTGAAGCAAGTTCAGAACTCAGTGCTATCGAAGGTTCTGATGTTGTTGTGATTACAGCTGGTCTTCCTCGAAAACCCGGTCAAACTCGAGAAGAACTCATTGAAACCAATGCTAAAATTGTTCAAAGTGTTTCTTTAGAAGTGGCTAAATATGCTCCTAATTGTATCTATGTGATCGTTTCTAATCCTTTAGATGCTATGGTTTATGTGGCTCAAAGTGTCACAGGTTTTCCCAGAAATAGAGTCATTGGATCAGCGGGAGTTTTAGATTCCTCTCGCTTTCAAACAGCCATTGCAGATAAACTCAAAGTTTCTGTTCGTGATGTTAAAGCCATTGTTTTAGGTGCTCACACAGATAAAGATATGGTTCCTGTGGTATCTACAGCCACTGTAGGAGGAGTTCCCTTATCCTCTTTAGCCTCTTCTGCGGATATCCAAGAGATTGTTGAAAAAACAAAAACAGGAGGAGCTGAACTCACAAAACTCATTGGAACCTCTGCTTGGGTTACTCCAGGCAAAGCCACTGCATCCATGGTAGAGGCCATTATCTTAGATGAAAAAAGAGTTCTTCCTTGCTCTGTAGAACTGAAAGGTGAATTAGGCATTTCTAACTGTTTCCTAGGAGTGCCTGTTGTTTTAGGGAAAGAAGGTTGGTCTAAGATCATCTCTATTCCTTTATCTCCCGAAGAGAAATCAGCCTTCGAAAAATCTGCAACTGTGAATCAGGAACTTGTAAAAATTGCACAAAATTTTATTTAGTTTCTTTATTTTTTTAGGGTGTACTCTTCCCAGATCTGTTTCCTTACCTAAATGGGCTTACTTTCCACCTCAAATGAGTATAGGTGGTCCTTTAGGTCTTTATTATCTTTCTTCTCAAATCACTCAATTTCAAAATATTCGAGTCTGCATCCAAAAAACCCACTCTGATTATACAGATCCTGAAATTTTATTAGAACTTAAATTAGCTTATTTGATGTGGTTTCATGCAGCCTTAGGAGATGAATCACGAAAAGCTCTTTCGTCTTTACAGTTTCTTTTTGATACACCTTCTTCCCCGTGTAAAGCCTCTAGTAAAATTCATATTTTGTTTTTAGATCCCCTGGTATCTAACGATCTTGCTCTTGCCCATCAAAATGAATTTTTACCTGGGAAGATCCAATGTCAAAAAACCAAAAACTCTTCATCTCGATCTATTCAAAGTCACTGTCAGTCAACAAATCAAAAATTAGGCCTAGGGAAAGCTGGAGACTATACTTATATTAAAGGCAATTTAGCATCTTTTAAATTATTAAATCCTTCTTTTGCTTACTTAAGTCCCTATGTTAGATGGCTACCTATTTCAAGACAATTAGGTGTTTCATCTGATATTGCCTTATCCGCCTCTCAAAAAAATCCTTTAGATAAAATTGGTGATCTTCTCAAAAACGTTTTGGTCTTCTTTAAGGTGAGTTCTGAAGATCCCCGGAAGACGCTGTCGTTAATGGCTCAAAAATATCTCACTTTATTAGGTGATCCTAAATATGAAAATCTTTTGGATTTTAAAAATCTTTTAGAAAGTGAATCCGCTTTAGGTTTGGGAGATAGCACTCTTGATACTCTTGTAAAGCAATTTGGATCTTCTCCCCAGACATCTTTAAATCAAGCTTACACTCCCACCCTAGGTGGGTTTCATGTTTTATTGCATGAAATTGGGCATCAATTTGGAATGGCTCACGCCGATAGTCCTGATAGTATGACCATTACAGGAACGATTTCACCTCATCCCAAACAGAATCAATTGGGTCAATGGGTAGAACAGGAAAGTACGATGGCTTATGGGAAGCCTTATTTGTATCTCACTCCTGATGATAAAGGAGGGATTCATTATCTTTCTGAATCCCTAAAAAAAGAGATTAACTCTCTATTTTAAAGAGGTTTGTTGGCTCTGTAAGCTTGAAAGAGTTCATAGAATTGAGGAGTGAGTTGGAATCCTGCTAAGATAGGAGATAGGGCTAAAAGAATTCCTTGAGCATTAAAGTACATTTCTGCGGGTTTCTCTACCACTTCCCAAGCGGCTTTGAGTTTTTGAACGGTAGGATCGTTAGGATCTCCATGATATAGTTGTCTTCTGATCTCAATTAACTGCATAAAGTTAAACACGGCAGCAGAAATCTTAAAAGGGATCAGTGCCGTTGTAATGGTACCTAAAGGTTTTCCGACTTTCATAGCATTAACAGCAACTTTGATGCCTTCAAGGTCACCTTTCATCCATCCATAATACATTGTGTAAGAAACAACATACTCAAGCATACTTAACGTATCGGATATAATGTAACTTCTCGAAAAAGATGCCAGATGATCCGGTAATCCACCATGAAATTCTGCAATGGCTCCCGTAAAGAAACTCGCTGGTTTATTCTCTTTTTCGTCTTTTTCTGTTTTTTTATCTTTAGATTTTTTGAGAGGGTTAGATCTGGTAGAAAGAGAATTTGCTGCAGATTCAGCAAATGAAAACGTCATATTATAAAAACTTGAAAATCTGTCTAAGACTTTAGAGAATCTTTGTCCAGATGTATTGGCATCCCAGTATCTATTTGTAGCCGAGGTGAATGTTTCGATCTGTGTTCCCCATGCTTCAGGGCGAAGTTTAACGGTGACTTGATTGGGTAAAACATGACGAGATCGGATCTGGAGATTTGAATGAAACACATCGCTGGCAAATGTAAATTCTTGAACCATTCCATTCACAGGATCTCCGCTGACCGTTCCTATCAGAACAATCACTTTGATTTTTTCAGGGTGGGTGACATATCTTCCACAAGACTTAAGAGTCTTAGGTCCTGGAGTTGTTGCTGGAATCAGACCCACACCGTTCCATTGCATCACAGGACTACATCCTAGAACTTCCCAGTCCTCACTGGGTGCGCCTTGACCGGTGGCACTGAAGAGGAGATCTTTTAGGGCTTCTTGACGGATAGATTCAAATCTCTCGTAAGTTAAAAGATCGGGAAGATCCGTGGCTTGTCTACCGGGATAAATCATTGTCTTACCGATGACGACATCATCTGCATAACTTATTAAAGAAAATAAGGAAGTTAGGTATATTAGTATTTTTTTCATATTAATTTAATATATTTTATGTTTTGGTTTTTGTAAATAATTAATTTAATAAAGATAAATAAACTATTTTAACTTTTTGTCTTTGTTGAAAAATATATTCTTTAAGCTTCTCTTGACCTTTGGTTTCTAAGAGTTTCTTCTGAAGATCTTCTTTGACGGATGTAAAGTGATCCTGATCAAACGAGACTTCTTGTAACCCTTTGAAGCTAAAAAGAAATGATGTCGATCCAATCTTTACCGGACCTATAAGACTTCCGGAAGTCGCTGTTTTGAGAAGTGATTGAACCTCAGTGGGAAACTCTTCTAAAGATCTTAATGGTAAGGGTTGACCTATCTTATCATTCTCATCTTTTAATGAGTGAAGAAGATATTTGGTTTTTTTGCCGTGGGCATATGTTTGATAATACAAAGTTTTAACTTCATCTTCCCCTAAGGTGAGTTGTGGTCTAATGACACTTTGGAGGGTTTTTTGAAGGGTGAGTTGATACCTAAATTCTTGTTTATACTTATCTAAAGATTGACCTTGCTTATGGAGCATGTCCTGGAAAATTTTTTCTTCGATTCCTTTAGATAATAAGAACTTATCGATTTCTCTTTGTAGCTCTTCATCATCTATATAGGTTTGATGCTCTTTAGATTGAATCTCTATGATTTTTTTATCTATTCTTTGTTCTAGAATTTCCTTTAAAGGAATCTTAAAATCACCCACAATCTTAAAAGGCGTTTCAAGAGTTGCTTTTTTCTCCGATAGAATTTCAACATCTTCCTTAAGATCACTCCATAAAATAGGCTCATCTCCTACCACTGCTATGAGTGAGTCTAATGTGTCTGAATTGATAGGAAACGCTTGAACAAATAAGGGTAAGATACTGATGATTTTAAATATAAATTGAGTTTGTTTTAAAGATTTTGCCATATTCCTTCTTTTAACACACACCAATCACTAAATCGAAACAGATCTCTACATTTTTTTTCTGTCCATAGGGAATACTCCATAGCATCTCTTTGTGGATAAATGATTTCAGCCTGAGTCATATAGGGCTGGGAATCAAATTGATTCCCAAAAACAGTATAATATTTATGATTCAATTGGATATTTCCAAACATCCACGGCATAGGAGGATTTACTCTACTGGCTACCATTTTCTTTTCTACTGTTTGCATAAATTTTAAAGAGACATTTTGAGGAGAAATTAAAGACCATTTGTCTCGAATACTTTTGAGACCCAGTTGATTCCACTGACCTGTGATTAAAAGCCCCCACATCAGTGCATGAACTCTATTTTCATAGAAATTCTCACCTCTTAGAGGAAATGTAAGGTGTAAATATGAGATAAGACTTGAGATATCTTCGGAAATGGGACCCCAAGCCCAAGCCTTTTCTCCAATGTGAGGTACCCCTAAGATAGCTTTATAAGAACCCTGATGATCTGGCTCAGAAGCATTTTTCTTGTGAATGATTTTAAGAAACTCATGCTTTCGTTTAGGCCATAAATAAACGTTTAGACTTGTTTCCATAAGAACTGCTTCCATAAATAGAGATGTCTCTTGATAAGAAATATCTCTGGATTCTGAAATTACTTTATCGATTTGAAGGTGTTGTTTAAAAGTTTTAAATTGATCTACCGTTTCTCTAATATTAGGAGTTGCAAGATGATAAATAGATTTTTTTTGGGAATTTAAAAAAGTGCATAAACCAGAGCTCTCAGGAAAACTTTCTATTTCTGTATTCTCTAAACCTGGACCTAAAAGATCTAGAGAAACTTTATCTCCTAAGAGAAGACACAGATCTTCTAATGTTTTTACGGAGAGCGCGTGTATTGTTTTCCAAAAGACTTGGCCTGTCATAATAGCATCATCTAAGGCTCTATGCTTTTGATGAAAAGTTAAACCAAAGTATTCTGCCATAGCTTTAAGCGATCTCTGTGGATTTTCAGGAAAAGCCATTTGAACGAGTCGATGTGAACAAATTTTCCACGCATCGATCATTTCTCCTGTGGATCTTAACTGAGCATTCTGAATAAAAGAAAAATCATTCATCACTCCGTGTGATATTAAAGGAGCGTCTCCTTTAAACTCTAAAAAATCCGGCAGAATTTCAGTGATACTTGGACTACTTCGAAGAAACTCTGTTGTGAGTCCCGTCATAGATTGGATAAATGGAGGAATAGGAATAGGTGGCTTTATTAAAGAGTGAAATGTGCTTTTAACCTCTTCCTGGGAATTCATCCTAACAGCTGCAATTTCTAGAATAGCTCCCGTACTGGGATGCCCACCTGTTGTTTCTAAATCAAAAAAAACCAAATCTAAATCTTCTAAAAGAGTCTGCCTAGGTGGTCTTATCATGAACTTATCCTGATTTATGGTTTTGAAGTTTTTTGAGTTGTTCATGAAGTTCATCTAATATAGAGAGAACTTCTGGATCTAAAAATTTTTGACTTTTCTTTTCTATCAGCTTTAAAGCCTTATCAAAAGCTACCTGAGCTTTATCAAACTTTTCTAGTTTTAAATATGTTTTACCTTGATGAAAATAGATAATAGGTTCTTCCGAGTCTAATTTTAATGCTTCCTCAAAAATCTTAAGAGCCTCCCTATAATTTTCTCTGTGATATTCAGCCCAACCTAGCGAGTCTTTAAAATAGGGATTCTTTGGCTCACATTCTAAGGCTCTTTGGATCAAAGAATAGCCTTTTTCTAATTGAGTCGATTTAAGAATATAGGCATAACCTAAATAATTTAACCCCTTACCAAATTGAGGATACTTAATAATGAAACTCTCCATTTTTTCTATAGCTTTATCTATTGATTCTATAAATTCTACTAAAATGATTTCTTGAAATTCAAGATCTCTAGAATGCGGGTATATCCCCTGAGCTTCCTTAAGAACCTGTGTACTTTTTGAATAGTTTTTGAGTCGTTGGTAACCCATAATGAGCATGATGTAACTTTGTTCATTAAATAAGTAATTTTTTTCAATTTCATTTAAACTTTGTAATGCTTTAGCCTCAAGACCTTGATCTAAATAATTTTGGAAATTCTCGAAAAGTTTTTCGCTGATTTTCTGAACGATAAGAGGATCATCCTGGCTTCCTTCTCTGAGAATAGAAAAAGAACTTTGAGAATCACCTTGTAATCTATGTAAATCAGATAACCATAGAATGGGCTCTGTTCTTTTAGGAAACATTACATGAAGTTTATTTGCATACATAATAGCAGACTCAAGTTGTTTCTGACCTAGGCTTAATATGAAAAGTTTTTGCCCAACAATGAAATTAGGGTTCTTTTCAAATATCTGGAGATAAATTTTTTCTGCTTCTTTGAATTTCCCCTGAGTCAAAAAATCTTCTGCTAAAAGAAAGTTTAATTCTTCAGAAGAACTAAACATCAATTCTTCTTTGATTTCAGGTGTCTTTTGCTCTTGTGTGGAAAGACACCCTGTTAGAATAATGAGAATAAGTAACTTAAAAATCACGATGAGATTTCAGAAATTCTATTGTTTTCTGGGGGAGTTCTCCAAAAGATCCGCTGGACATGAAGATCACAACATCACCTTTTTTGATTTCACCCTTAAGACTCTCAAAAAGCTTCTCGTAATCATAAAAATTAAAAACATCATTCTTCAGTTGTTTTTCAATGAGCTTAGGATCGAGTCTATTTTCCTGTGAGATCCTTTCATCTTGTGGTGGGTGACAAAGATACACCTTGGAAACCATTTTCAAAACTTCTATCAGTTCATTTTGAAAAATATTCCTTCTCATGGTTGCATTTTTAGGTTCAAAACACAGAAGTATTCGAGAATCTGGATGACATTCTTTAACTGTGAGTATTCCCATCTTCATCGCCGTAGGATGATGTGCAAAATCATCATAGACTCTAACATTATTGACTGATCCATAATCCTGGAGTCTTCTTTGAACCCCTAAGAAAGTTCCTAAAGCTTCCATTGCTTTTTCAAGATCTTGTTCCGGGTACATTGCATGATAAGACGCTAAAGCTCCTAGGGTATTTAAAGCATTATGTCTTCCTTTGAGTTTAATAAAGAATTCTTTTATCTCCCCCTGCGGTGTTCTGATTGTGATTCTTTGTCCATCAGGAAGTGGTTCTCTTTTTTCAATTTTCCATAAAGGATAGGAACAGTCTTCTTTTGAATCCTGATCTGTGAAACAAAAGATCTTAAAATCTTTTTGATAACTTTCTGATTGAGCAATTCTCTTTAAAGCTTCCTCTAAAGTTGTGGGCCAATGAACCACAGCTGTTCCTTTATTGATTATCAATAAATTGAGGAGTCTTTGAAATTCTTGAATAATAGCTTCTAAAGAAGCATAAATATCTACATGATCATATTCTACAGGGTTAACCAGTAATATTTTAGGGTGATAATGTAAAAATTTAGGGCCTTTATCAAATAAAGCTGTATCGTATTCATCGCCTTCCATAATAAAAAGATTCTGATCACCCAGTGCAGCACTCTTATTTTGTTTAGGATTAGCTGAAGCTCCTCCCACAAAATAAGAAGGATTTAAGTTTAACTCCTGGAAAAGATGTATCAAAGTCCATGTTGTTGTTGTCTTTCCGTGAGTTCCTGTAACAACAATGTTTTGAGATTTTTCTAAAAATGTTTTCGAAAGAAATCTAGGGAAACTTGTAAAAGGTAATCTCATATTTAAGAGTTGAGTCACCTCTGGATGAGGTTTAAGATCGGGCCCAACTAAAGATAATGCATTAGAAACCACAACAAGATCGGGGTTATTGTTTAAAATGTTATCTTTTGAATATCCTTTATGGATAGTTACGTTAAGATCTTCTACGACTTTATCCATAGGAGGGTAAATTTTTATTTGATCACTCCCAGTAACCCTATACCCTCCATCTATAGCTAATCTCGCTGCTGCAACCATTCCTGTGCCTGCAATACCTGAAAAATGGATAGAGTGTACTTTACTCCATGGAAAAAGATCTGAATATTGAATATTGTATTCTTGATTTGAATCTTTGGAAAAAGAGAGTTTAAGTTTGTCAGGCTCCAAAGTCACAATAGAGTGAGCGACTAAGGGAAATCTTTCTTGGCTATGTCCAAAAATAGGGAGATAAACAACAGGTTTTTGGAGCTTAGATGCCATTACATCTAAAAAAGATATCATGGCTTCATCAGGAATATCTTTTGTATCCTGAGTATACCTTCCAAAGACTATAGCACCACATCGAGCTATCCACCCCCGATTGATAAGAGAATCAATTTTTCGATGGATTTTATAGGGTTCTTCTTCGCAGTCCTCTAAGAAAAGAATAGCTCCTAATGGAATTTCAAATTGCGGTAATGAGCATAAACTTTCTGCTAAGCTTAGGTTGATAGGGATGAGTGGCCCAGAGAGTGCTTGAGTGATCCCCCACTGCTTTACATAAGGAAACTCAACAAAGTCTGGAAATTTACCTTCTAACAAATAAGTTTTAAGAATGTTTCCATATGGTCTATTTTCCATATCCTGATGCGCGTGATCAGAATGGATATAGGTGACATCTTTAAAAACAGTAGAGAGGATAATCCCTAAATAAGAATTATCCGAAAAACCTATAAAGACCTTAGGTGCAATCACTTTAGGCAATAGATAGGAAAGAAGGGGCGCTATTTCAGTTCCTCCATATCCACCTCTTGCACACCAGAGAACATCATTTTTACGAGATGTGAGAGCTTGTGAAAGAAGTGCGGCTCTTTCATATGGAGGACCACTTGTAATCCCAATAGGACATTCTAATTTTGGAAATAAAGATTCAGGAAACTGATTGTGCTGATCTTGAGCTTTACGGGCAGGAGAAATAACAAGTACTTTGAATGACATAAAAAGACATTATCACAACGTCTTTCAAAATTCATAGCTCTTCTTGAAATCAAATAAAACTCCATCGGACACTTTTACACTACAGCCTTTTTGTGATTTTTTAAGATCAAATTTAAAAATATCGTTTTGTGACTTTGTTTTATGACACACTTGATCAGGAAGAAAACAGATTTCTATTTGTAATTCATCTTTATCTTCATCTAAAACCTGGAAATGACAACTTCGAGTGTTTTTATCTAAAAAAATAATTTGGGGTCGATGGTTAAGATGTAATTGTTCTATTTTAATCTGCTCACTTTCAATCACCTCTCCTAAAAAAACAACATTAAGTTTGAAATTCCAAATAAAATTACCCATAGAATTCTGAAAATGAGGGATTTCTTGTGGCAAAAAGCATACCTGTTTTTGCTTTATAAAACATAAGTTCTGTTCACTCTCCGTACTTGTACATTGAATATGTGTGGCGTGAGGTAATTCCTCAGATAAGTTTATACAAATTTGTGAGGGCACCTCTTTAAAGAAACCAAACGGCTCTGTTACCTCTATGAAAGGCATTGATAAATGGGGGATCACAAGTAAAGAGATTGTATTAAGCATTGAATATTTTTTCGATGTACGTTTAGTATTTTGCTAAAGGTGGCTCAAGAAGATCTCCTAAAGCGTCTATTCCTCCCTGAATACTCTGAACATGAGTGACTTTATGATCTTGAAACATTTTTGCTGCATGGAGTGATCTCACACCATGGTGACATAAAATAAATATACGGGAATAATCCTGACTTGCTTGTATCCAAGAATCAAAATTATGGGCATTTAATATTTGAGCCTTATCATAAAAAGCAATTTTTATTTCCCAGTCTTGGCGAACATCTAGAACAATATGATTTTTAGGATCATATTGTTTTAAAAAATCTTGAGGAGTGATCTCGATAGATGACACTTTATGATATCCTTTCGTTATGGAACCCTTAGCTCATATAAATCTTTTTCCAGAGACAGAAACTCTTAAAAACTTAGATTCAAAAGATTCCTTTGAAGTCAGTATTTTAGAAGTCCCCATTGCTTCTGGATTATCTTCAGCTTTTCATATTAAACCTTTAATTCCTATTCGCAAAACTATTCTTATGATTCATGATCTGGGTAATCATGATCTCCTGACCAAATCTGATTGGATCAGTAAACTTTTGCAAAAAGGTTATAGCATTTTATATTTTCTATGGGATGGACATAGTAAAAAATATAAAACTGAACTTGATTTTGCTCTTTTCCTACAAACACCATCTCTGGTTCAAAATTACATGGAGTCTCAACTTAATATTAATTATCCTCTGGTTTTATTAGCACAAGGAATGGGTTGTTACCTTGCTTTAGGAGCTTGTTTATCTTTCCCAGAAAAAATCGATAAGGTTTTTTTGATTAACCCTCATAAAGTTCATCTTTCAAATCATGTGAAATTAAGAATTGGAATACCTTTAGATGTTCAAATTGAAGGATTTATTAATAATGTTTTTCATAATCTTGTTTCACAAAAACAAGTTAATCAATCTACTTTTTATATTAAGAATTTTTCGAAACTGAATAAATCTGGAGATTATATTGATGCACCGTCTCAAGTTTTATATCATCTTTGTCAGAGATTAAACGTCACTCGTGATTATTGGAAACCTCTTTTTCAAGAACACTCTTAGGAGAACTTTGTGTTATTAAGTTATACCCCACCGCAGGGAGAACAACTCCCTTTTGAACAAAACTTTGAACAACAAGCAGATTATTCTGGGAAAAAATTTCGACCAACCTCCCCCAAGTCTTCCTATATTCTTGAAATTAATCCTCTGCTTCTTTATCGAAGAACACTATCATTTCAAGGGGAATTTTGGTTAGGTAAGAAATTCTCTTTAGGAACTGAAGTTCAATATCTTCAAAATAAAATTACAGATAACTCTACCCAAGTTGTGAGAATTGGTTACATAGGAATTGGTCCCCAAGTTCGATTCTATCCTTTAGATGCTATGGATGGAGTATTCTTTGGACTTAAACTTCTTACAGGGAAAAATGATTGGAATATCCTCATTGGCTCTACAGAAGCCAAAAACTCTTTATGGATATTCTCTCCTACCGTAAACTTTGGATACCGCATGACCTCATTCTCTGGGTTAACTATCTCTGGATACTTTGGTGGGGGAATGAACATCCCTGAACCTAGGATATTAGATAGTGATATTCAGCAAGGGCTAAATGGTTCTTTTTCTGATACTTGGCGTAGAACTCGAAGTGATATTTTGAATTCTATGACAGCATTTAGAATCGATATGGGTTTAACCATTGGTGTGAGTATTGAATAAGACTCTTAGGGATTAGGAATCAGTGTCTCGAGAGCATGATGATGTCTTCAAGTTTAAGTTCATATGCAACTTTTGTATCTGTGAGCCATTTTTGATATCTTTCTAAGATATTGAGTGTTGCCTCAGCGTTACTTGGTGATCCTTCATAGTGATTTAATTTTGAACTGCTATCATCACTGATTTTATTGAACAGCTCAAGACTCTCCTTCCATAATAACTCAAGTTGCTCTCTTGATTCCTGAGTCGGCTGATATAAAAAATTATGTATTAATCCATCAAAACAGCAATGCTCCGGCTCTATTGACGATGATACAAACATGCAGGCAACCATAAGACCAAGGTTACTCTCTTTTTTTTTGAGCTAATTCTTCTAAAAATTTCGATGTATAGCCATAACGACAAAAACTATCTATCCTTGTGGTGATCATGTCAATGTCTTGCTGTAATGCAACTTTAATGGGCATCCCTTGACGTATAGCTTCAAAACCTAATTGATCATATACGTAACCACTTTGATGTAAACTACCATTAATATATTTAACTCTATTATAAAGCTCTTGCGCAATTAAAGTCTGGAAACTTACAATAATGAAAAAACAGTAGAGATATTTTTGATTTTTTAGAGTGCTCATCGACTATGCATACCTTCAAAAATCCTCAAAAACAAATGTTTATAATCACTTGTTTTTTAAATAGAAAATTCACTATAAAGAGCTGATTTTTTGAAGTTTTAGTTCATAGGAATCCTTTGTTTCCATAAGCCATTTTTCATATCTTTCTAATATACTCATTGCTTTCTCAATATGACTTGGTAGTTGGAATGGATTATCAGTTAATCCTTCCTGATAAACTTCCGACTCACTATCACTCATTCTATCAAGCAAATCGCTACTCTCTGTAAATATTAAGTTAAGTTGTACACGTAATTCCTGAGTCAACTCAAATAAAAAATCATGCGCCAAACCTATAAAACCTGGAAAAGGTTCGAATTTCTGTTCTATGGATTCTTTGATAAGTTTCATAATGATACTAATAACGTGAGTTCGGGATAAGAGCTTCAAAATCCAAATTTATACCCAAGCCCATGAGCACAAATAGCGCCAAAGATATTGACAAAATAATTAGCAACACTTCGACTGCGGGTTTGCCATATAGAATATTTAATTTTAAGAGCTTT